>NZQU01000110.1 GCA_002696025.1 Crocinitomicaceae bacterium | reverse complement strand
TTGAATAAAAAATGTATCCTGCATATCTCTTGCAGGATGATATTCTGGTAAATTAAGTGCAGTGAAATTATGCCAATCATCCTCAATCTCAGGTCCATAAGATATGCCAAAACCTACAGATGAAAAAATAGATATTATACGTTTTTTAACAATGGAAAGCGGGTGTCTAGTTCCACGATCTATAACGAGACCTGGGCGAGTTAAATCATTAATTTGTTTTTTTTCACTGACTGAATCCAAAACAAATTTTAATTCTAAAATCTTATCGTTAACTGCTTTTTTTAGAAAATTAATTTCTTTACCAAATTCTTTTTTTTCTTCTAAAGGAATATCTCTAAATGAATTAAAGAAATTATTTAAAATACCTTTTTTGCCTAGATAATCAACTCTAAATTTATTTAGTTCTTCAAGATTATTAGTTTTAAAATCATTAACTTTTTTAAGATGAATTTTCACTTTATTTATCATAATGCAAAAATATTAAACTGATTTTAAATTACATATATTTAATGAAAAAACTGTTTTGTTTTAATGAATTAGTAAATTAGCAACAACCTTTTAACTATGAATTTAAGTTGGTTCGATGTACTTGTATTGTGTATCTTTACATATGGATCAATAATTGGTTTTAGAAGAGGTTTAATAGTTGAATTAGGAAGCCTAATAAGTCTTTTTACTGGACTTGTAGGTGTTTTTAAATATTCTTCGAATCTATCTTACTTAATAAACAGCATATTTAATTGGCCTTCATTTGCTAGCTATATAATCTCATCCATAATTATTTTTTTTAGTATTTCTTACACAATATCAATGTTTGCTAAACTAATAACAAAAGCCATTAAAATAAGTGTCTTAAGTTTATTTAATAGAATTTCTGGACTTATTTTTGGGATTTTAAAGTATTTACTGATATTATCATTTATAATTTTCATAATTAATGAAGTATTTTTTATGGAATTTTATAGCAATAATGATAATCAAATTCAATCCTCCGTGACATATGATCCTTTATTGAGATTAGCCGAATTAATAATTGAGATAATAGATGTAGAAGAGTTAAATTCCAACAATAATTGGGAAAAACTATAATTTCTCAATTTTACCCTCAACTACCCAACCTTCAGCTCCGTTTGATAATTTAATTTTTTCCCAACCTATAAGTTTTTCGATTATCTCCACCTTAGTTCCCTCATGCAAAATAAAAATTTCATCATCCATGTTTGGTTCAGAAAACACTGGAAGTTCTTTGGAAAATATTATTCCAGTTGATATTTTTTCTTTCTTTTCATTATTTGATAATAATATTGATGAAAAAAATATTGAAAAAAATAAAGAAATTAAAGATAAAGAAAAATAAAACCTCTTAATTGAAGATTTATCTGAAAATAAATATAGTAATGATAAAATAAAAAATAAGATTACCGATCCAATCGAGATGTAAGCCCATACTCTATCTGAAAAAAAAGAGGTAATAAAATCAATTCTATTTTGAATCTGAGTCTTTGGTAAATCCTCAATTAAATCAATTGTTAAATTTTTTGCAAAAGATAAATTATTAAGAACTTCTTTATCATTTGGAGATAGAATAAGTGCTTTTTCAAAATAAAAGTTAGATTCTGCGACTTTATTTAATTTGTAATAGGAGTTGCCTAGGTTATAATATAATTCTGGACTTTCATATCCACTATCTAAAATTTGTTTATAACCAATTATTGCATCCTGATAATTTCCCTTAACGTATGAGTTATTTGCATTTTCAAAAATAATTGTTGGGCTTTGTGTAAAACCTATTTGAAAAAATAATAAAAAAATTAACTTTTTCATATCACAATTCTTTATCCAGGAATTCAATAAGATCAATTGCAGAGTTATAATCTTCTTCCATTTTAAATTGGTTAGTTGGTGAGTATCTTGCCATTTCACAATTTTTGATAACTTTTAGAAATAATTCAACTGTATCAATTTTCACTTTTCTTTCTTTTAAAAAATTAGCAACCAGATCTTTTTGCATATCTACAGTTTCTATTTGAAGCTTTGCCTTCAAATAATTGTGCAATGCCTTTTCTAAGGAATCGTAAAAAATTGATTTATTTCCAATTTGTTTTTTTGCATTTCCTAAAAATTTTATTGCTAACTTATTTCGTTTCCTTAAAATAATTGAGTTATCATTTATCTTTCTATTTGATAGTATTTTCTTGAAAACGGAAATTAAAGGCAATAATATCAGAGGAAGGATATATAAAATCCAAAAATATTTTTTTTGCCAAAACTCAATTTTATCCACAGAATAAAAATTGGATTTAAACTTTATAAATTTTAAGTTTTGACTATTATCAAAATTCAGCTTTTGATTACTTATTGAATTATTTTTGTTACCTATATTATTTGTAGGTGAGTTATCACCATATACATCAATTAGATGATCCGATGAAATCAGAGTATGATACAATTCTTTTTTTGGATCAAAGTAACTAAACTCTATTTTTGGTATTGGATATTTTCCAGGATAATTAGGAATTATGGTATATACATTTTTAACATTTCCATTCATCCCTTTAATATCTGTAGTGATTTTTTCATTGTATTCAGGTTCAAATAACTCAAAACTATTAGGTACCTTAATTTTAGGTAGATNAAATAATTTTAAATTACCTTGACCAGATACTTTAACTGTTGCCTNAAATGATTCTGATNACTTAAGTGATCTTTTATTTACAAGGAAATCAAGATTAAATTCTCCAACTGCACCCGTAAAACTTTCTGGTTGATTTCTTTTTGGTAAATCTTTTACATTAATAACTCTCTTTCCTGCATTTACAGATCTTGAAACTTGTTTATAAATTACATTACCAAAAAAATCTCTTTGTTTTGTTGGAATTTCAACAACAAGATTAATTCCCAGAGGCTCAATTACTAATTTCCCTGTTTTTTGCGGATATAAAACAGTTTTTTTCCATAAAACTTCATTATAAGATTNTCCTTCATAGTAGCCTGGTTTAACCCTTAATTGTGGGATATCTATTGAATTAGTCCAAAAATNTTGAAATTTTGGGCTTGTAATTTCGCGTGCATCGGAAATTTTTATTGGATCTCTAAAATATAATTTATAATTTATACTTATAGCTTCATTCAAAAAAGGATCAATTTTAGAAATCTCTGCAATTAAATGTATATTTTCGTCAGCAAGGTATTCTACACTGCTACTTTTTGATGGTTTATTTACTGCATTTGTGACATTAATAGAAACGTCGNATGTTTTATAAGTCTTTCCATTAAAGCTTATTTTAGCAGATCCAATTTTGTAAACTCCTCTTTTCTTAGGAGATAAAAAATAGGTATAGGTCTTAGAAAAGGTTCTTTTACCGTTTATCCATGAATTACTTATTGATTGATTAGGTCCAGCAATTAAATTAAATTCAGAAAAAGATGGTGGGGTAAAATCATCTCCATTTTCATTCATTACAAAATCGACCCTTAACCTCTCATTTATTGCTAATTTCTTCTTACTTACCCTAACATCAAAATTAACTTGAGCGTTTAAACATAAGGTTCCAAAAATCAATAATATTATTATTTTCAAACGCATATTTATTACCAATCTTTAGCAGATTTTAATGGCACTCCTTTTATTTTCTTAGCATTTATCTTATCCTGTACCTTTTTCTCTTGATTATTCATTGCATCGAGAAGGCTTTTAACTTGTTCAGGTGACAATCTTCCCTTAGCTTGTTTTTGGGATTGTTGTTTATTGTCTAGATCATTATTTTTTTCTTTCCCCTTTTGATTATCATTTTTCTGATCTTTTTCTTCCTTATCTTTTCCATCACCTTCTTTTTTATTTTTTTCATCATCTTCTTTTTCGTTTTTTTCATTATTCTTATCAGATGATTTTTTTTCTTTATTATTTTTATCATTGTTTTNTTCATTACCCTTATTATCATTATTTTTTTCCTTTTTTAATAGTGATTTAGCTAAAGCGTAATTATATCTTGTCTCATCATCTGATGGATTGTTTCTTAATGCACTTTTATATGACTCCACTGCTTTGTCATACTCCTTTTTTTTCATGTAAACATTCCCCATATTATGAAATGCAGAATGTTTATCTAATTTATTTTTTTAGAATTTTTGTGTTCGGAAAAATTGTTGAACGGCCTCGTCATAAGCCGAGGAATTATATTGTGCATTACCTAAATTATATAATACTTTTGGATAATTTGGATTGTTAGACAGCGAATTTCTATAATCCATTTCAGCACCAATAAAATCATTTTGCTCAATTTTTTTATTTCCTTCAAATATATAATTATCATTAGTTGATTCTTGAGAGTAAACAATTAGGCAAAAAAATATTAAAATATAAGTTGCTTTATTCATTTCGATTTTTTTTCGTTAAAAAGATTAAGTTTTTTTAACCAAATGGTTTCTGTTTCAAAAATAAATAATTCAATTGTAAGGACTAAAAATGAAACGAATAGAAATAGTTGAAACCTATCTTTATAGCTAACAAATTTTTTTGCCTCAAACTCTTTCTTTTCCATATTTTTTAATTCTTCGGAAACAAAATCCAATACTTTTTCAGTATTGTCTCCATCTATGTATTTACCTCCAGAAACTTTGGATATTTGTCGAAGTATTTCTGCGTTCTTTTTAGTTATTACTACCTCTCCTTTTTCATCTTTCTTGTAAGTTTCAAGAACACCATTATTTTTTATCGGTATCGGTGATCCAGATTCAGTTCCTAAACCAAAAGTAAAAATTTTAATTCCATTTGATGACGCTCTAACAGCTGCACTCTGACCCTGCTCAGAATGATCTTCCCCATCCGAGATCAAAAAAACAACTCTATTAGTTTNGTCTTCATCATTAAAAAAAGTAACTGATAAATCTAAAGCAGAATCAAGAGCCGTTCCTTGCGAAGACATCATGTCGGTATTTATGCTTTGTAAAAACATCTTTCCAGCACTATAATCAGTTGTTATTGGGAGTTGAGGAATTGCTCTACTAGCATAAACTATTATTCCTATTCTATCGCCTACCAAATTATTTATTATTGCAGAAACTAATCTTTTTGCTTTTTCGATTCGACTTGGTGCAATATCTTCTGCTAACATGCTTTTTGAAACATCTACTGCAAATACAATATCTACTCCCTCTCTTTTAACAGTCTCAAGCTCGGTTCCTATTTTGGGATTTATTAATGCAATAATTAAGGATAAAATTGAAATTATAAAAAGAAAAAATTTTAAGATTATTTTGAAATTTGATCTATTAGGAATTAGTATGTTAATCATTTTATTACTAATAATTCTTTTTTGAGTCTTGATCTTCCATCTGAATGCCAAAACAAATATTACAATTAGTAATGGTATTAAAAGAAATAAATATGAAAATGATGTGTCGTCTAAGATATACATGTTTTATATAAAGCTTCTAAATAATGTGTTTCTCAATAAAAACTCAGAGACAATTAGTGTTAAGACTATTATTACTAATGGTCTATATTTTTCCTCAAAGTTTGTATATTTAATTTCTTCAATTTCTGTCTTTTCTAATCTATTAATTGATGAATATATTTGAGCAAGTTTCTCATTATCTGTTGCCCTAAAATATTGCCCACCAGTAACACTAGATATTGATTTGAGTAATTTTTCATCAATCTCAACCTTGGTCATTCCATATTGAAAATTTCCATTAGGTAATATTCCAATTGGAGCTCTTGCCATTCCATTACTTCCTAATCCAATAGTGTAGGTTTTAATTTTATATTCTAAAGCAAGTTCTGAGGCTATTTTTGGGTCAATAAATCCAGAATTATTAACACCATCTGTTAGTAGTATAATAACCTTACTTTTGGCACGACTATCTTTTAATCTATTTACCGCAGTTGCCAAGCCCATTCCAATTGCTGTTCCATCTTCAATTACTCCTTTAAAACTGATTTCTGACAAACTATTTTTAATGATATTTTTATCATTAGTTATAGGAGTCATAGTATAACTTTCCCCAGCATAAACCACAAGTCCTATCCTATCTGAAATTCTGTCGTCTATAAATTCAGAAGCTACTCTTTTTAGAGCTGAAAGTCGATTAGGTTTTAAGTCTTGTGCCAACATACTTGATGAAACATCAATTGCCATAACAATGTCTATACCCTTGTTAGTTTTGCTTTTGATTGAAACTTCTGAAACCTGAGGTCTTGCTAATGAAATTATTAATAATGATAAAGCAATAAATCTTAGGATAAATAATATGGGTCTTAAATATACCCTAATGGTCTTTTGATTTATTTTTTTTATGGTAGGTAATTTTAATTTTGCCTGCTTCCTTTTATGAGAAAAAACTTCCCAAAAAATTATTAATGGAAGTAATAGAAATAACCAAAAAAAGTATGGATTCAAAAAAGATATATTTTCCATAATTTAATTTTAAAGTTCTTTTATTAATTCAAGACTATCAATCATTTTATTTAAAATTTTTTCTCCATATCGATCGTTCTTTTCATAAGAAAAAGTTATTAAAATTTGTCCTTGATCATAATTAACTATCAATGAAGTAAAATTAGATCTCACTTTTTCTTTACTCTTATTTTTAGAATAATCTAATGTTCCAGATATCTTTAATGTTGGCAATCCGTTCAGGGTCGTGAAGTTTTCGGTGTTAAAAAGAATATTTACTCCTCCAATCATCTTAAGTCTATCAATAGTTTTATCAATAATCTTTTGAGTTTCTTCTGCACTAGCAATGTTACTTTTGGTTTTATTTTTTCTGTCTGTTTTAGAATTGAATTTTGTTTCAAATAAGATTTCAGTGTAAAAATTGGATTCAATGCTATCCATTTGAAAAAAAATTATATTCTTGTCATTCAAATTAGTCCTTTTTAGAATTTTTGGACTTGAAATTTTTATTGGAGGTGCACCATACTCCGAAGTCACCCAATCCCGATCTATTAATTTTTTTGTCGGATAACGAAAAATAGTATCTCTAACAGGATAATAACCATAAATTGAAAATAGAATTATAAAACAAACAAATGTTGAAATTCCAAATAAGCTGAATATCCATTTAATCAATCTATTTAATTTTTGTTTACGTAAAAGCTCCTCATATTGTTTTTTTGCTTTTAACTCTTCCAAAGTAGGTTCTGGAAGCACTTCCTTTGTATTAACAACTACCTCTTCTACCAATTTAATATCTTTGTCATTCTTTCCTAAATCTGGAATAGCTCTTGCAAATTTTACTAAATCGGCAGTGCTAAGAACTGTTTTTAAATTTTTTATGGTTTTCTCCTTTAAATCTAACTTACCTTCTTTTTTTAAATTTTCTAGTTTAAATAGAAGCTGATCTGAAGTACTTTCTAAAGCATCTATATCTGTCTCTTCCTCAAAATACAACCTTAAAACATCTATTAAATCAGAATAGTAAGATTTATATTCAATTTGATCTTTCGGTTGTCTTTTTTCTAATTCCTTTAATGCACTTATAGCTTTTTCAAATGGAGGTATAATATTATTTTTTTTCAAAACCCGTTTTTGATAAGATTTATATATATAGATTATTATAATAATTCCTAAAAATGATAATAACAATAATCCAATCTTAATTATCAAAAATTTATAACTTTTCTCTTCGACTTGAAGAGGTTTAATTTCAAACATCTTTTGTTTTAAAGTATCGACTAAAATGTCGTTAACTCTAATTTTAATTGGATTTGTCAGCTTTGAAAACCCATTAATTAATACTCTTTGTGATGGAATAAAATAATAACCCGAATCAAATTGAATCAGATTATATCTCTTTACCAATAAATATTTATTTCCTAACCTTTGTGTATCTATTGGAAAGGACTCTAGGGTTTCAATTGGATTAATTGATAATTTATTGGGAAAGGTTGTTTGTTCAACTGAATCTACCTCAACATTAATATAAAAGTCAATTTGTTCGCCTATACTAAAGGTTGAGGAAGTTACATTTGCACTAACTTTCGAAGTTAACTGTCCCCTAATAAATCCAAAAGATAGTATCAATAAAAAATAAAAATATTTGCTCATTTTTATTTTGTTCGGTTTTTAAAATACCCTAAAAGTTTTTTTACATAGCTCTCTCTCAAGTCAAAACTTATTGATCCAGCACCATTTTTTTTAAAAAGAGTTGAGAAAATTTCATTATTTCTTGCATATTCTAAAGAATATGATTGTCTAATTCGTTTTGAATCGGTATCAATCCACGATATTCCGGTGTTTTCAGAATCAATCATAGGAACAAGTCCCATTTTGGGTATAAATGTCTCGAGTTTGTCATAAATTTTTATACCTGTTAAATCATGCTTTTTGGAGACAATTTTAAGAGTTTTATCATAATCATCATCAATAAAATCTGATAGTACAAATACAATTGCACTTTTTTTTATGACTCCAGATAAAAAAGCAAAGGCCTCACTGATATTTGTTAATTTATTTTTTGGTTTAAACTCAAGAAGCTCTCTAATTATTCTTAATATGTGTGAACGTCCTTTTTTTGGTGGAATGAATAATTCTATTATGCCCGAAAACATAATCATTCCGACCTTATCATTATTTTGAAGAGCAGAAAAAGCAAGTGTTGCAGCAATTTCTGTAATTATCTCTTTTTTAGTTATAGATTCTGTTCCAAAAAATTCTGAACCACTTATGTCTACCATTAACATTAACGTTAACTCTCTTTCCTCTTCAAAAACTTTAACATATGGACTATTATATCTAGCCGTAACATTCCAATCTATTGATCTAACATCATCTCCAAACTGGTATTGTCTAACCTCACTAAATGTCATCCCTCTACCTTTAAAAGTACTGTGATATTCACCTCCAAAAATATGATTACTTAACCGTCTAGTTTTAATTTCAATTTTTCGAACTTTTTTTATTAGCTCTTTGGTGTCCATATAAATTTATATTTTTTTAGGGCACTTCAATCTCATTAACAATTTGACCTATTATTTCCTCTGATGTTATACTTTCGGCTTCAGCCTCGTATGTTAAGCCGATTCGATGTCTTAAAACATCATATATTACTGCTCTAATATCTTCAGGTATAACATAACCCCTGTGTCTTAAAAATGCATTGCATTTTGCTGCCTTTGCTAAGTTTATACTTCCCCTTGGTGAGGCACCAAAACTGATTAATGGTTTCAACTTACTTAAATTATATTTCTCTGGGTAGCGGGTACAAAAAATTAAATCAAGGATGTATTTTTCAATTTTTTCATCCATATACACCAATCGAACAGAATCTTGGGCAGAGAGTATTTGTTTTGTTGTTACAATTGGATTAATTTTTTCGTAAGCCCCCTTTAAATTGGAAGTTACTATAATGTTTTCTTCTTCAATTTTTGGATAATCAATAATTGTTTTTAACATAAATCTATCAACCTGAGCTTCTGGTAATGGGTATGTTCCTTCTTGTTCCACAGGGTTCTGAGTTGCCATTACCAAAAATGGAGCTTTTAATTTAAAACTAGTATCTCCTATAGTAACTTGTTTTTCCTGCATTGCTTCAAGTAAAGCAGACTGTACCTTTGCAGGGGCTCTATTTATTTCATCGGCAAGAACAAAATTGGCAAAAATTGGACCCTTTTTAATCGAAAAATCATTTTCTTTCATGTTAAAGATCATTGTTCCAATAACATCGGCAGGGAGTAAGTCTGGGGTAAATTGAATTCGACTAAAACTTGCTTTTACTGCTTGGCTCAAGGTGTTTATAGCAAGAGTTTTAGCAAGTCCAGGCACACCCTCTAACAAAATATGACCTTGACCAAGAAGTCCAATTAAAAGTCTTTCAACCATTGTTTTCTGACCAATAATAACTTTATTTATCTCACGATTAAGTGGGTCTAAAAAAGCACTTTCTTTTTCAATAATTTCATTTATTGAGTTGATATCTATGTTCGAATTTTCCATTAACTGGTTATTTTTAGAATTTTGTGGAACAAAAATGAAGATTAATTTAACCAAACGTTGTTAATAATTGGTTAAAAAATAGGGTAGATGGAGTTTTTGTAGATACAAAGTATTCCTATTTTTGGTTAAGAAGTTTAGTTTAAAATGAATAAAAGTAATCAATCAAGAATTATTTCTGGGGTAATGAATTGGGGTAAATGGGGAGAAAATCTATCTAATAATAAAATGATAGAATTAATTGAATGTATCATAGAGACTGGGATAAACACCTTTGATCATGCAGATATTTATGGGGGATATACAACAGAGAGAGAATTTGGTGAGGCGTTTAAATCTTCTGGTATTCAAAGAGATAAAATTAAATTAATAACAAAATGTGGTATTCAATACCCATGCGACTCCAAGCCATTTAAAATTAAATACTACGACTATTCGTCTAAACATATTAGGTATTCAGTTGAAAATTCTCTTAAAAATTTAAAAACTGATTACATAGATATTTTTTTGTTACATAGACCAAGTCCGCTAATGAGAAATGATGAAATTGCAGAAATAATTTCGAAGCTAAAAAGTGAAGGAAAAATAAAAATATTCGGTTTGTCAAACTTTACTGAACACCAAATTAAACTTATTAAAAAAAATATTGATGTTGAATATAATCAAATCGAATGTTCATTGACAAATAGTGAATTTTTATCGGATGGAGTAATAGATTTTTGTCAAATAAAAAATATAAATATAATGGCTTGGTCACCTCTTGGATCTTATTTTAAAAAAATCGATAATATCCACAAAAGAATTGAACCAGTTTTAAAAAAATTACAAGAAAAATATTCATGCTCAGATGATCAGCTTCTTCTGGCGTGGTTAATGAAACACCCTGCTCATATTCTTCCTGTTATAGGAACAACAAAAAAAGAAAGAATTAAAGCCTCTATGGAAGCAATCAAGATTAATATGGATTATGTAGACTGGTTCTCATTATTGGAGGCCAGTAAAGGTAAAAGAGTAGCATAAAATGAAAAATAAAAAAATTTTAATTACAGGTGCAAGTAGTGGAATTGGATGGTCGATTGCAAAAATATTATCAGTAAACGGTCATCAATTGATTTTATGTGGAAGAAACAAAAAAAAATTAAAC
>NZQU01000109.1 GCA_002696025.1 Crocinitomicaceae bacterium | reverse complement strand
TGACCAATTGCTACAAAAAAACCAGTAGCAGGAATGTCTTTTAGTTCTCCGGATAAATTATTTTTAGTTAGTATTGATGTAACAAGCTGACCATCACCTTTCACCTCAACGGTAGAGGTGTTAAAAAGGATTTCAATATTTTTAGTTTTCATAACCCTTTCTTGCATAATCTTCGAGGCTCTAAATTCATCTCTTCTAACTAACATTGTTACTTTACTACATAATTTTGAAAGATAGTGAGCTTCTTCACAAGCAGAGTCTCCTCCACCAACTATAACTACTTGTTGATTTTTATAAAAAAATCCATCACAAACTGCACATGCTGAAACTCCACCGCCTGATTCTAAATATTTTTTTTCAGAATCTAAACCAAGATATTTTGCAGAAGCTCCAGTGGATATTATTACAGTTTGACATTCCAATTCATGCTCATCATTTACCCATAGTTTTAACTTATCGCTAAAATCAACTTTTGTAATCCAACCATTTCTAATATCAGTACCAAACCTTTCAGCTTGTTTTTGTAACTCAACCATCATTTCAGGACCAGAAATACCATTAGGATATCCTGGAAAATTTTCAACATCAGTAGTAGTGGTTAATTGGCCACCAGGTTGAATTCCTTGATATAATACTGGATTCATGTTTGCTCTAGCTGCATAAATTGCTGCTGTATAGCCTGCTGGCCCTGAACCTATAATAAGACAATTTATTTTTTCACTCATTTACATTTAATTTGATAAACAAAAATATGTAATTATTGTTTATTTGAGGCATGGATTTAACCATTTAATAGCTAGTTTTTTGTAATTTCATTATATGAATAAATTTATATTATTTTTTACGTTTTTTTGTTTTTTTAATAATTCATTCTCAAATGAACTGAAATATGAATTAGTTGTTGATAATCTAAACGTACCTTGGGCATTTGTATTTTTACCTGACGATTCAATTTTGATTACCGAGCGTAAGGGTGAATTAATCCACTTCAAAAATGGAACAAGAACACTAATCAAAAATCTTCCCGAAATCATTTCTAAAAATCAAGGAGGGTTACTTGATATTGAATTACATCCTGATTATTCTGAAAACAAATGGATTTATATTTCATACTCATCCTCAAATGACAAAAACAATGGAACTAATACATCTATTTTGAGATTTAAATTGAAAGGTGATCAAGCAATAGATCAAGAAATTATTTATAAAGCTTTGCCAAATAGCAAGAGAACACTTCATTATGGAAGCAGAATAGTATTTGACAAAGAAAATTATATATTTTTCAGTATTGGGGATAGAGGAAATAGAGATCTTAATCCTCAGGATATTACAAGAGATGGTGGTAAAATTTATAGATTACATGATGATGGAAGAATTCCAATTGACAATCCGTTTGTTAATGAGATAAATTCAAAAAAAGCGATTTTTAGCTATGGACACAGAAACCCCCAGGGAATGTTTTACGATGAAAAAAATAATAAGATATGGATTCATGAACACGGACCAAGAGGTGGTGACGAAATAAATATCATTGAAGCTGGAGAGAACTATGGCTGGCCATTAGCTAGCTATGGTATAAATTACATAGGAACAAAATTTACNNATAAAACTTCNATNNATGGNATGNTTGANCCNATNCACTNTTGGGTTCCNTCNATTGCNCCNAGNGGAATGGTTTATGTNGANAANNCAAATTATCCNNCACTANATCAAAGNATNTTNATNGGNTCNTTAAAGTTTNAATANCTNCATCAATGNNTTNTTNAANANGGTAAANTAGTANAGGAAAANANANTATTTGANCAAATTGGNNGNGTAAGNTCNNTTGANTTNGATCANAGANAAANATATNTNTNTNGGNGTTGAAAACNTNGGAATTATAAAACTNATTGAATAANATGTTCATTATNGGNATTACNGGTGGTACTGGNAGTGGAAAAACNACAATTNTAAACGAAGTCAANAAATTATTTGANNNATCANAAATTTGTTTNTTGTCTTCAGATTCATATTATAAGAATAANGCNAATTTNGATTTNANNNAAAGNGATANNTTAAATTATGATACNCCNGAAGCNATNGACTTTNATTTATTAAATAAACATATTNATNTNCTAAAACANNNAATAAATATTANTGTTCCTANTTATTGTTTTANNACACATTTAAGACTTGAAAANTCAACANTNTTAGAACCTAAAAAAATATTNATAATTGAAGGNATTTTGATTTTAACANANAAAANTNTAAGAGANAGTATTNATTACTCNGTNTTTTTAGATTGTCCGCGNGATNTCAGNTTNNAAAGAAGNTTNGAAAGNGANATAAAAGAAAGAGGANGAAATTATAATGATGTTGTTAATCTGTTTNAAANCAGACTNGANNANATGCATNNNAAATNTGTNGANCCATNTAAANNNAAGNGTGATTTAATTTTAAANACNAANNAAAATATTNANATTAATCCTTTGNTTNANNTNATNAAAAANAATTTGTGATGAANAATAAAATTTTAAAATTTNTTAAAAGCACCTATGGAATTATTATNATANTNTTCATTTTTTGGATGATATTTTTNGACAGTAATTCTNTNATNATTCACAANGANTTAAANAATGACATTANNGAATTNAATGANCAAAAANNNTATTANNAGAANGAAATNTCNAANGACAATATTGANCTTGAAATGATACAATCNGACTCNGGACTTGAAAAATATGCAAGAGAAAAATTATTTATGAAAAAGGATAATGAAGAAATTTTTATAATAGAATATGACACAATTTCTGATTAAATGGAAGGCAAAAAAAATATATATGATAAATGGAGTGAAAAGATAATAACTGACCTTGGTAAAAATGCGTATTATGAGTTATTCTCATTTTCTAATGAAGATATAGCTATTTCACCTCACTACACATACAATAAAGATTCTTTAATCAATCCTGACAAGCTATTATTTCCAAAAACCTGGGATATAATGGGAGAAATTGATTGTAGCAAAACCACTGATTTAAATAAAGAAATCAAAAAATTATTAGGAAATGACATAAAGAATCTGACCTTATATAATTATAAAAATGAAGCTTTAGATAAATCAATTATTTCGAGAGGAAATTTATTTATTTGTTCTAATAAATTTATACAAAATTCTGAACTTAATATTTTAATCGAACCAAAATTAGATTCGTTAAATGATTTAAATTTAAATGATTACATAAGTGAAAAATTTAAATTAAATATTTCATCAGAATTTTTTAAAAACTCAGGAGCTAACATAGTTCAAGAAATAGCATTCACAATTTCAGTAGCTTCAGAATTATTAAACAGGTACGGAGTAAATCTGATTGAAAAAATCTCTTTTGAGTTAATTCAGGGTAATAATTACTTTTTTGAAATAGCTAAAATTCAAGTTTTAAGAATTCTTTGGAGTATAGTTTCAAAAGAATATGGTAAACAGATTGATGNTTGTGTCATAATTGCAAAACCATCAATAAAAAACAAAACAATAAAAAATTATAATAATAATATTATTAGATCAACAACAGAGTGTATGTCAGGTATTTTAGGTGGTTGTAATTTTATAAAATCTATCCCATATGATTTAAAGTTTAAAGATAGCAATGACTTTTCAGAAAGAATTAAATACAACCAACTGTTAATTTTAAAAAATGAAACATCAATTGACAAGGTAAATAATGCTGTTAGTGGTAGTTATTATATAACTTATTTGATCGAAAATTTAGCTCAAAAATCTCTTGATTTATTCAAAAAAATAACAACAAACGGTGGTTATTCCATAAGTTTAAAAAATGATGGGCTTTTCAATGATATTTTATCAAACTCAAAAAANGAAAAAGAACAATTTAATTCAGGAGAAAAAATATTAGTTGGATTCAATAAGTATTTAGATGAATAAAAAGAATTTTAATCATATAACCTTAAAAGACTTTAATCCAAAATCTATTGAATGCAAAAAAAATATATTTTTTGAAACTGATGAGCAAATAAAAATTAAATCTAATTATTATTCAAAGGATCTTTCAAAAATAAAAGAACCGGAATCAATTGCTGGATTACCACCATTCATTCGTGGTCCTTACTCATCAATGTACCCTAAAAAACCATGGACAATTAGACAATATGCGGGTTTTTCAACGGCAAAAGAGAGTAATCAATTTTATAGAGAAAATTTAAAGGCTGGACAAAAAGGACTTTCTNTTGCATTTGATTTACCTACTCATAGAGGTTATGATTCAGATAATCCAAGGGTGATTGGAGATGTTGGTAAAGCTGGGGTAGCAATAGACAGTGTTGATGATATGAAAATTTTATTTGACGGGATTCCACTTGATAAAATGAGTGTTTCAATGACTATGAATGGAGCTGTTTTACCGATTATGGCATTTTATATCGTTGCTGCAGAAGAACAGGGAGTTAATATTGCAAAACTTTCTGGAACAATACAAAATGATATTTTAAAAGAATATATGGTCAGAAATACATTTATATATCCGCCCAAAGATTCGATTAGAATTATTGCAGATATTTTTGAATTTACAAGCAAAAATATGCCAAAGTTCAATAGTATTAGTATTTCTGGATATCACATGCAGGAAGCAGGTGCTAGTGCTGACCTAGAGCTTGCATACTCTCTTGCAAATGGAATTGAATATGTAAAAACTGGTATTAATGCAGGTCTTGAAGTTGATGATTTTGCCAATCGATTTTCATTTTTTTGGGGTATAGGTATGAATCATTTTATGGAAATAGCCAAAATGAGAGCTGCTAGATATCTNTGGACGAAACTCATGAAACAATNTAATCCAAAAAAAGAAAAGTCTTACTGCTTGAGAGCTCATTGTCAAACGAGTGGTTGGAGTTTAACCGAACAAGAGCCATTCAATAATATTACACGTACAACGGTTGAAGCGTTATCAGCAGTTTTTGGTGGAACCCAAAGCCTACATACAAACTCATTAGATGAAGCAATAGGTTTGCCAACAAAATTTTCTTCAAAAATTGCAAGAGATACGCAACTAATAATTCAGGAAGAAATCGGAGCTTGTGATACGGTAGATCCATGGGGCGGAAGTTATTATATCGAGAGCTTAACAAAAGAACTCATTGATAAAGCAATGGTTCATATAAACGAGATAAATGATGCCGGTGGCATGACTAGGGCCATTGAAAAAGGGATACCAAAGATGAGAATTGAACAAGCTGCAACAAAAAAACAAGCAAAAATTGATAATAAAGAATTCGTTATAGTAGGAGTGAATAAATTTAGATTAGATGAAGATGAAGCTATTAATTACTTAGAAATTGATAATGAAGAAGTAAAAAACAATCAGTTAAATAATCTAAATCAAATTAAAAAAAACAGAAAAGAATCTGATGTTAAGAAAATTTTAAATGAGTTAAGGACTGCGGCTAAAGAAAAAAATAAAAATTTACTAGCTTTAGCGGTAAAAGCTGCTAGAGCNAGAGCAACATTAGGAGAAATTAGCTTAGCTTTGGAAAAAGAGTTTGGAAGATATAAATCAGAAATTAGAAGCTTTTCAGGTGTATATAAATCAGGAATGAAAGATAATAGTTCTTACATAAATGCCGTAAACCTTTCCAATAAGTTTGCAGAGATTGACGGTAGAAGACCAAGAATTTTGATTGCTAAAGTTGGTCAAGACGGGCATGACAGAGGAGCAAAAGTTATAGCTACTAGTTTTGCTGATATTGGTTTTGATGTGGATATAGGGCCGCTATTTCAAACACCAGAGGAAGTTGCAAAACAGGCTGTGGAAAATGATGTTCATGTAGTCGGAATTTCTTCCCTTGCCGGCGGTCATAAAACACTTGTTCCAAATTTAATTAAGGAATTAAAAAAATATGAATGTGAAGATAAGATGATTGTTGTTGGTGGTGTAATTCCTAAAAAAGATTATGAATTTTTATTTAAAAAAGGGGTTAAATGTATATTTGGTCCTGGATCTAATATAGGCAAATCTGCTAGCACGATATTAGAATCCCTGATTCAAAATCATAGTTAATTTTCACTGTTAATATTTTAAAATTTCTTTAACAAGAATTACTTCTAATTAAATTTTATTAGTTGTAAATTTAATTCTAATTATTTCTTGTATAAAATATGAGTAAAATTATTGCTATTTCTAATCAAAAAGGTGGTGTTGGAAAAACCACAACTTCGGTAAACCTGTCATCTTCCATAGCAGCACTAGAAAAAAAAGTTTTACTAATAGATTTTGACCCACAAGCGAATGCAAGCTCTTCTATTGGCGTTGAAGTAAATGTTGGAAGTAAAACAATTTATGATTTATTAGAAAATGAATGTACAATAGACGAGTGTGTTTATAAAACTAAACTTGAATACCTGGATGTAATACCTGCTCATATCGATTTAGTGGGAGTTGAAATTGAATCAATAAATATGATAGAAAGAGAATATTTATTAAGAAATATAATTTTTAATTTTAAGGGTGATTATGATTTTATTATTATAGATTGTCCTCCTTCGCTTGGCTTATTGACAATAAATGCTTTAACTGCCGCGAATTCCGTATTAATCCCTATTCAATGTGAATATCTAGCACTAGAAGGGCTTGGTAAATTATTAAACACCATAAAAAGTATTCAAAAATTACACAATAAAGATCTACTAATCGAAGGCCTACTTCTAACAATGTATGACACAAGGTTAAACCTGTCAAATCAAGTGAAAAAAGAGGTCAAACTTCATTTCAATGAAATGGTTTTTAAAACGGTTATTCACAGAAATGTAAGATTAGGTGAAGCGACTAGCTATGGAAAAAGCATAATCGACTATGATATAAGCAGTAAAGGTGCAGATAATTATTTAAATTTAGCAAAGGAAATTATTTCAAAAAACTGATAATGGCTAAGGCAACTAAAAAACAAGTATTAGGCAGAGGTTTAAAAACTATTCTTAAAGATTCAAGCAACAAGACCAGTTCAATTTCGAAACTTAAAACAAATTATAGCACTGAAATTGAAATTTCAAAAATAAAACTTAATCCATTTCAACCGAGATCAGCCTTTGACAAAGAAAAATTAGATGAATTAATAATTTCTATAAAAAATATAGGACTAATTCAACCAATAACGGTAAAAAAATTATCAAAAAATCAATTTCAGTTAATTTCTGGAGAAAGAAGATTGAGAGCATTTAAACAATTAAATATTAATAAAATTCCATGCTATATAAGAAAAGCTAATGATCAGGAATCTCTTGAAATGGCTCTGGTTGAAAATATTCACCGACAAGACTTAGATTCAATTGAAATAGCAATTTCTTATAAGAGGTTAATTGAAGAAATTAAACTTACTCAAGAAGAATTGAGCGAAAAGATTGGTAAAAAAAGATCTACAGTAAGCAATTATTTGAGATTGCTCAAACTTAATCCGATAGTTCAAAGCGGAATTAAAGATGGTTTTATTTCTATGGGGCATGGAAGAGCAATGATAAATATTGATGATGAAAAACTACAGCTGTCAATTTATAAAAAAATAATTTCAAAAAACTTATCTGTTAGAAACACTGAAAGATTAATTCAATCAATTAAAAATCCTGACGAAAAGAAAAGAAAAATAAATATAGGTTCTGACTATTCTAAGGAAAAAATAAAAACTGAAAAAAAACTTGAAACTAAAGTTGATTTTATTTTTGGAAATGGTGGTAGTGGAAAAATTATTTTAAATTTTAAATCTCAATCAGATTTTAAAAGGTTAATCAAAAAAATTAATGAATAAGTCTTTTACATACATCATTATTTTTTTTATATCAATTTTCTCGTTTGGTCAGAATAATGATNTTGATAANGAATTTGAAATGGCTTTNAGACCTTCAAAAGCAACTTTTTATTCTGCNGTNTTACCTGGTTTAGGGCAGGCNTACAACAAAAAGTATTGGAAAATACCTATAGTTTATGGTGCTTTAGCTACNGGTATATATTTTTATAATNAAAATGATAAAAGTTATAACAGATATCGAAATGCTTACAAAAGAAGATTAGCAGGNTTTACAGACGATGAATTTTTTGGNAATGGGCTTTATCCAGCCATTTCTGATGATGGATTAATCAGAGCTCAAAATACTCTAAAAAGAAATAAAGAACTTTCTATTTTAGTTACAGTAGGTCTTTACATTTTAAATATTATAGATGCAAATGTTGATGCACATTTACTACAATACAATTTAGATGATAATTTATCAATTAAACCTAGTATAGAAATCAATCAAATACAAAATAAATCTAATTTTGGTATCTCATTAAATATAGAATTATGAATGAATTTCTGATTACTTTATTGATTTTAAACACCATACATGGAATTGGTACATGGAAATTATATAATATTTCAGGAAATAAGAGTTGGCAATCTTTTATTCCTGTATACAATGTTTTCATATTACTTAAAATAATAAACAGACCATGGTGGTGGATTTTTATTATCATTATTCCGGTGTTAAATACTATAATAATACCTGTAATTTGGGTAGAACTTTCAAGAAGTTTTAGAAAAAATACTTACACCGACACATTTTTATCAATTTGTTCATTGGGGTTTTACAATTATTACATTAATTATTTCACTAAATCAGAATACATAGAAAACCGAGATGTTAATCCAAAAAGTACAAATGGGGAATGGACAAGTTCAATAATATTTGCTGTAATTGCTGCAACATTTGTCCACACATACTTTATTCAACCCTACACTATCCCCACTTCATCTCTTGAAAAATCACTTTTAGTTGGAGATTTTTTATTCGTTAGCAAGTTTCATTATGGAGCTCGAGTACCCATGACTCCAATAGCTGCACCCATGGTTCATGATTCAATTCCTTTTACAAAGGGTATTGCTGTAAAAAATCCAATGGGAAAGCCAAAAAATTTACGCTCATATATTAACAAAGAACAATTGCCAATTTTAGCGGAGCTTCCATATATGAGACTTCAGGGATTTCAAAAAATTAAAAGAAATGATATTGTATGTTTCAATTGGCCAGTAGATACTATGGT
The DNA here is from genome assembly GCA_002696025.1 of Crocinitomicaceae bacterium. Lineage (GTDB taxonomy): Bacteria > Bacteroidota > Bacteroidia > Flavobacteriales_D > Crocinitomicaceae > UBA952. The sequence continues at coordinate 1,307 of NZQU01000109.1, read as the reverse complement.
TAATATGTTTTACACAGATAAAAACTATTATAAGCCAATAGATAAAAAAACTAATTATGTAAAAAGAGCTGTTGGAATTGCAGGTGACACCCTAGAGGTGATTAATGGTTATGTTTACATAAACGGTAAACCAAATCAATTACCAGATAGAGCTAAATTGCAATTTTCATATTTAGTTCAAGCAAAAAGCCGTGGCCTCAATCAAAAAGTTATGATTAACAATTATGATATAACTGACAGGTTTGGGCCAATAAATAGTGATTACACTTATAGGTTTTATGGAATCAGTGATGCTTCTCTTAAAAAACTTAAAAAAGACACTAATGTTCAATGGATTATAAAAGACACCCTAACAAAAGGACTAAGAGATCCTTCAGTATTCCCACATAATATGCCATACAATTGGAGTAGGGAATTTTCTTATAATTGGAATAATGACTTTTTTGGGCCAATTTACATACATAAAAAAAATACAAGTATCAATATAAATAAAGATAATTTTCCAATTTATAAAAGACTTATTGAAGTATATGAAGATAACGATTTAAGGATAGATGGAGATAAAATAATTATAAATGGAGTTGAAACAGATCAGTATACATTTAAACAAGACTATTATTGGTTAATGGGTGATAACAGAAGTAACTCACAAGACTCAAGATCATGGGGTTTCGTTCCTTTTGATCATGTTGTTGGAAAACCAGTTTTTAAATGGCTCAGCATAGATTATAATGCTAAAGGATTTAATAAAATAAGATGGGATAGAATGTTTACCACTGTTCATGGTGAAGGCAAACCAACATCTTATTTTTTACATTTTATAGTTTTAATAATTATTTGGAATTTAATTTCTTATTTCAGAAGAAATAAATAATGATAAAAACAATTATTCATCCAACCTACTTTCCAACAATTGAATTTTTTATACATCTTTTAAAATCTGACAATTTAATTTTTGAGATAAATGATTTTTATAAAAAACAAACTGTTAGAAATAGAACTTCAATTTATGGCTCTAATGGTAAATTAAACCTGATAATTCCCGTAAAATTTTCAAGTTCAAATAAGGATAATCTAAAAGACGTTAAAATTTGTTATGATACAAAATGGCAAAAAAATCATTTAAAGTCTATTCAAATAGCATATAGAAGTTCACCTTATTTTGAATTTTTTGAAGATTATTTTTTTGAAATATTTGAAAAAAAAGAAAAATTTCTAGTTGACATCAGTATAAAATCAATTGAGATTATATATGAAATATTGGAGGTTGATTTAAAATATATTTTAACTAAAGATTATATTAATGA
>NZQU01000108.1 GCA_002696025.1 Crocinitomicaceae bacterium | reverse complement strand
TGGAAGAAAATATCTAAGCATTTGTAATACTAATGACCCTATGATACCATATCAAGGTGGCGCATCTGTAGGGGTTGTGTTTTTGGATGCTCAATTATCAACTTACATTATTGCTAAAAGCCAAGGTTACCAGGGGTCTCAACTAACTGGAAGTGGTAATCCAATCGGCAACGGTCCAACTGTTGCATTTGAATATTCATATTTATCGGAACAAGTTGTTCATCTCAGAGGAAATGCCAATCATGGTCTTAATAATACCTTGTCAAACTACATTCATGATTACTTTGAGGTAAGTTGCTCAAGTACATCTATTGATGAGAATTTAAATCAATTAATTAGCGTAAGCCCAAACCCTGGAAATACGCAGATCCAAATTAAAGGAATTCAAAAGCTTAATAAAATTGATGAAATCATTATTTATAATTCTAAGGGAAATCAAGAATTTAAACACGACTTCAAAGAAGTTATTGATATATCAATATTAAATCCAGGGATTTATTTTATCTCTATTCACCACTCAAATGGAGTTGAAACAATAAAATTTATCAAAAAATAATACTTCTTTTAAACACCAAACATTTTCATATCAATAGTTGTTTATTGTAATATGAAAAATTATTTAGTTATTGGAGGATCTTCCGGAATCGGATTATCTATTGTCAAGCAATTAATCGATAAGGGGCATCAAGTTTACAGCACCTATAACAGCAACTCTGAAAATAACCTCAATTCAAACGCTTTTTATTTTAAGCATGATGTTTTAACAGACTCTTTGAATACAGGGGATTTTGCATCAAATTTAGATGGATTGGTTTATTGTCCAGGTTCCATCAATTTAAAACCATTCAAAAGACTTAAGGAAAACGACATGATTGACGACTTCAAACTGAATGTTTCAGGTGCTGTCAAATCTATTCAGTCAGCATTACCTGCTCTTTTAGAAAATGGGAAAGCATCGATTGTCTTGTTTTCTTCTGTTGCAGTAGGAACTGGATTTAATTTCCACACTCAAGTATCAATGTGTAAAGGAGCAATTGAAGGTTTAGGAATTAGTCTTGCTGCAGAATTGGCTCCAAAAGTAAGAGTTAACATAATATCCCCATCATTGACACAAACTAAGCTAGCCGATAAACTTTTGAATACAGAACAAAAAATAGAAGCAAACAAAATGCGTCATCCTTTAAAACAAATTGGACTGCCATCAGATATTGCTAGTTTAGCCGCTTTTTTATTATCAGATGACTCCTCATGGATTACAGGACAGAACATTACTATCGATGGAGGTATTTCTAGACTTAAAGTTTAATACTTAAATTTAATTTATGGGATTCCGTATTTTTTGGTTCAGAAGAGACCTTAGACTTGATGACAATCATGGTCTATACCAAGCACTTTGCTCTGATAAAAAAGTAATTCCAGTTTTTATTTTTGACCCTAAAATATTAAACAAATTACCCAAAAATGATGCCCGAGTTAATTTTATTCACAAGGCATTAAGCAACATCAATAAGCAGTTAAATGAAGTAAATTCATCACTAGGAGTCTACCATGGCAATCCAATCGACATTTTTAAAGAATTGATTGCCAAACACAAAATAAGTGAGGTCTATACCAATCATGATTACGAACCCTACTCTATCAAACGAGATGAAGAAGTTGCAATATTTCTAAATAAAAACAACATCCATTTTAAAAGTTTTAAAGATCAGGTAATTTTTGAAAAAAATGAGATTACCAAAGATGATTTAAAACCATATGTTGTTTATACGCCATATTTTAAAAAATGGTATTCTAAATTTTTAGATTCAAAAATATCTCATTTCCCATCAGAAAATAAAAAGAACCATTTCCACAAAAATGAATCACTTCCTTTTTTATCTCTTTCTGATATTGGATTTATCCCTTCTCAAATTTCTGTACCAGAATATTGCATATCTGATAATATTATAAATGAATACGAAGAATTTAGAAATTTTCCATCTATCGATAAGACTTCAAAAACAGGCATCTATTCTAGATTTGGACTGATTAGTATCCGTAAACTGGTTTTAAAAGCAAATAAAAGCAATAATAAAACATTTTTAAAAGAGCTTGTTTGGAGGGAATTTTTTATGCAAATACTATGGCATTTCCCACATACAACAGACAAAAGCTTCAAAGCAAAATACGAAGCAATCCCATGGATAAACGACCCAAATCAGTTTCAAAAATGGTGTGATGGTCAAACCGGCTATCCAATCGTTGATGCTGGCATGCGAGAATTAAATAAAACCGGATTTATGCACAATCGTGTAAGAATGTTAGTTGCTAGCTTTCTTTGTAAGCATTTACTAATTGATTGGAAATGGGGAGAAAGATACTTTGCCGAAAAATTATTGGACTTTGAGCTGTCAAGTAATATTGGCAACTGGCAATGGGCATCAGGTTCAGGAGTTGATGCAGCTCCATACTTCAGAATATTCAACCCCACTGAGCAAACCAAAAGATTTGACAAGAATTTTGATTACATTAACAAATGGGTGCCAGAATTAAATGATTTGAATTATCCAAGCCCTATAATCGACCATAAAACTGCAAGGCAAAGGTGTTTGTCAACCTATAAGCAAGCTTTGGATCAAAATAAAACTTAATTTTGAACAATGAAAACCAACTCAGCGTTCAACAGAAAGTTTGCATATCTAAGTATCCTATTTCTGTTTTTGAATTTTATTGGTTTGTATCTAGGAGTCTATTTCACTGGTGATGGAGTTCCATCCGATTGGTATCAAACACTAAATAAAGCCCCATGGACCCCGCCAGGATGGGTTTTTGGTTTTGCATGGACAAGCATCATGATTTGTTTCGCTTTTTATTTAGCAATACTATTTCTAGAAAAAACAAATAGAAAAAGAAATGTAATTATTTATGCGATTCAATGGATTCTTAATTTAAGCTGGAACCCATTGTTTTTTTACTTTCATGAAATGGGCATTGCGATGATCATCTTGATTTTACTTTTAGTTGTTTTATTGTATTTACTTTTTGAAAACTATTCAACCTTAAAAATATCATCACTTCTTCTATTGCCATATATTTTGTGGTTAATAGTCGCATGTTCTCTTAATGCTTATACTTTGATTTACAATTAATTATTAGTATATTGTAATGATTAACAAAGAGTTAGTTATTATATAAACCTTAAAACCACACACTATGAAAAGAATATTACTTCTTACTTCATTTGTTATGTCCCTTACATTTTCTGCAATGGCCACCCACATTATGGGAGGAGAAATCATTGCTGAACACAACGGGAATAACAATTACAGAATTTTACTTACCATGTACAGAGATACAGTAGGTATCAACACAGATTCAACTCAAACATTTGACATATGGCAAAATGGAAGCATTATCACCTCCATTACTACCCAGATGGATCCAAATGCAAATCATCCCATTTTTGGATTCCAACAAGGAACTTTGCTTCCTTACTTCCCTTATGGAGTAGAAATGTACTTTTTCTCAGATACAATTACACTGCCTGGTCCTGGTGAATACACCATTAGTTGGGATAACTGCTGTAGAAATGGCGCGATTCAAAACCTACCCAATCCTCTATCTGTAGATATGAGATTATTTACAACAGTAACTGTAGATCCTAACCAAGGGAACTCAACGCCTTATTTTATGGTAAAACCTGTTATTTATTTACCTGTTAATACACCATGGCAATACAGCCCACTTCCTTATGATGTAGACGGAGATTCATTAAACTGGTATCTAGCTGCCCCACATGAATCAAGCAACAGCTCTGCACTGGGAGATACAATTAATGGTTATACAGATCCACCATCTGACCCATCAGGAATGATTTCAATTGATCCTGTTACTGGAACGATTTCATGGACAGCATCAATGCTCGGAAATTGGGTATACACTGTTGTATGTGAAGAATACAGAAATGGTGTTAAGATAGGCGAAATTAGAAGAGACATGCAGTTTATTGTTCTTCCAAATGGAAACCTTCCAAGATTTACAAACATAGGTCACATTCCAACTCCAAACGGATACCCTGAATGGAAAGTTGTTGCAGGTCAAAACCAACACCTTACAATACTTGCTGGTGATGATGACGCAAATGATGTTGTTAGATTTAGGGCATATGGAAAACCATTTTTGTTGTCCAATCCGCCTGTTTGCTATCAACATGCAACGGGTGTTGGCAATGAAATTAAAGCCATATTACAATGGGCACCAACTACAAATGAGGTATCTGCAGATCCATATCTAGTTGTATTGCGATTAATGGATGGAACTTACATGAATGATGAAGCAATATTTATTAGAGTGGTTCAAAATTCTGAAATAGAAGAATTTGAAGAACCATCACTTGGTGTGTTCCCTAATCCATCTGATGGACGAATTAACATTCCAGTCAACTTGTTTGAAGCTGGAGATTTAACATTTAAGATTTATGATTTAGCAGGAAAAGAAGTTTATAATAAAACAAGCCATTTTGATGCAGGAAATCATTTAGTTGTTATTCCATCAGAATTAAATTCTGGACAATACATATTATCAGTTGATCAAAATGACATTCATCTTGGAGACCAACAAATTATTATTGTAAAGTAAAATTTCAATATAAATTTTAAAAATAAGAAGCCCCTGAGATGGGGCTTTTTTTATGTTCTGTTTTTATTCAAAATCACTGTTGCTGTTTTCCAAGCTAAAAGTGCCATTGGAATATATGCAAAGATTAAATCAATAAAAATAAACCAAAAAGGAGCAGGAATAATAATGCTCATATATATCCCTCCTGACAAAAAAAGAACCCCGATAATTATAGAAAGCTTTAGTTTATGATTAAAAGCGATTAAAACGCATAAAAAAGAAGCCAAAAATGTTCCAATAGCATGAGCTAAAAATGGAAAAAGAAAAAATTCAGCATTTAAGCTTGGAACTATTTTTATGTATGCATCAATATCATTAGGGTCAATTCCCTTAATTGGAAACAAATAGTTACCTAATTCAATCAGCATCATATTTATTACACTCCCAATGAATACAGTAAAAATGAAAGAAATAATATTTCTAATAAAAACCTTCATATAATTATTTTAAATTTTTCACACCCGCCTCTATTCTAACATTCAAATGATTTTCTTCGGGAGGAACTGGGCATGAATAGGAATGATTGTATGCACAACTTGGTGCATAAGACTTATTGAAGTCTATTATAATTTCATTGCCATCAGGAATTGTTAAATCTATATAACGTCCTCCTCCATAGCTTTCAAATCCATTTGTTAAATCTGTATATGGTAAAAACAAGTAGTTCTTGTATTTTTCTGATTCACGCAATCTATGGCTTTGATATAAAGTAAGCTGGTATTGTTTGCCATTTAGATTGAATTTTGCGATACCAAACTTATCATAGGTTGGTAGTCTACTTGTAGATGTTTTCATCTGAAAGGTCACAATATCTATAGATTTGATAAACTCTGCTTTAATACAGTAATCTTGATTGATTTCAAAAAAATCATGTCCCTTAAAACTTTTGATTTTACTTTCATCTAATGGTGATGTTTCCGGATCTAAAAACTCGTTATTTAAGTCTTTTTGAAATTTATCAACCTCATCTATATGTGATTGAGAAAAACAAAGATTTAATGAAGAAATAATAAGTATAAAGATTAAGTACCTCATGAGTATATCTTTTAAATTTATTGATAAAACTAATCATTATGAATTAAAAAAGGCAGCCTTTCGGCTGCCTTGGAAACAAGGATTTGAAGTGATTTTACACACGAGGGTGTTTGATTTTTGATTTTCTAGCCTTGGGTTTTCTGTATTGATTGATCCTCGTGCTATCGGAAAATATCATCATTTATTCTCTTGTTTAATCCTTTTTGAAATTAATTATAGTACAATAAATTTCTTAGTCATTCTTTCGTTATTATTTGTAATCAAGTTGATCATATAAACTCCTGAACTCAAGTTATTGATTCCATAAGTGTTCGTCATTGAAACATCTTCATTTGATACTACCTGACCATTTACATCTACAATCATTAAAGATGTAACATCATTTCCTCCCCAGCTAATTGTTGCATTTGATTTTGCTGGATTTGGGTATACCTTAACATCTCCTTCTGTCAATTCTCCTATTGAAGCAAGTGATGTTTGTTGTAAATCTGTATCCAATACTNCTTGGCATCCATTTGCATCTGTTACTNTTACTTCATAGTAACCAGCTGTTAAACCTGTAANATCNTCNGTAACNTCTCCATTGTTCCAAGCATAAGTGTAAGCAGGAGTTCCNCCAGTTACTGNNANGTCNATTGAACCNAATGNTGAAGAATTTGGATCTACCTGAGTAAGAGTACCTTCTAATAATTCAGGCTCATAAACATTGTAACTAGCATATGTAGTACAACCATTTCCATCTACTACAGTTAATCTGTAAGTTCCTGCAGAAAGGTTTGAAATATCCTCAGTTGTTTCTCCGTTATCCCAAGCATATGTATATGATGGAGATCCAGAAACAACAGTTAAATCAATGTTCCCATCATTTAGTCCGTTACAAGTAACATCCTGAACAATTGAAGTTGTAACTAAAGGAGTTGAGCCAACAACTGTAAAAGAACTATCAGCAAAACATCCTTGAGAATCTGTAATCGTTACTGTGTAAGTTCCAGCAGACAAACCATTTAAAGTCATCCCTGTAGAACCATTATTCCAACTTGCAGTATAAGGAGCAATTCCTGCAGATCCTGTAACTGAGATTGAACCACTTGATGCTGTACATGCTACCTGAGCATTTCCATCAACAATTAATTTTTCTGTTTGAGAAGCCAATATTACAGCCTCATAAGCATCTAATCTTCCTGCTCCAATCAAACCAACGTAAGAACTATTAACTGCATCAATGTTTGCTGCAGATGCTTTAAGAAGCGTTTCTAAATCGTCATTTGTAAGGCAAGGGTTAACTGCAAGCATTAAAGCAGCAGTTCCAGATACATATGGAGCAGCAAATGAAGTTCCACTAGTATTAAGGTACCATCCTGGTGCAGCACTTAAAGCAACATCATAACCTGGTGCAGCGATATCTACCATTAAATTGTGTTGGTGTGTACTATTTGGATCTCCAATTACTTTTTCGTGGTTGTCATTAGAACCAATACTTGTTACAGAAAATACGTTGTCATAAGAAGCAGGATATACTAAATTGCTAGCTCCACCACAAGTTGTTCCATTTCCAGCAGATGCCACTATAAAAGTACCGTTGTTGTATATCTCATTCATTACATCTTGCTCGTACTGGCTGAATACACATCCTGAAGTCCAGCTCAAGTTTAATATTTTAGCTCCAGCATATGTAGCTACCAATGCATCATTAAAAGTCATTTGATAAAGAGAAAGTTTACTATTAAAACCTATTGAACTTTTTCCTGTAGTATTGTTTGTGTTTCCAGCAGCTGTAATTGCAACAGCAGTACCATGTGTTTCAAGAGCAGTATTAGAAGCATCATAATAAACAACCTTACCTACTAATTCTTCATGAGTTACTGTAAAGTTTTGATCAGAAACAGCGATTACAACATTAGGATCACCTTGAGTTATAGTCCAAGCATTCTGAGCATTGATTAAATCTAATGCATAATCATTTGTAAAAGAATGCGTATAATCATCTGGAGTAAACAATGTGTTGTAAGATGGTCCATACTCTACACCTGAAAGAGCATTAACATTATTAACAGCTGCAGCATACAAATCTACTGAGTTACTTGAAGAAACTATTTCATAAACATTTAACAAAGATGCTTTCTTAGAAGATGGAAGCGCTCTTTTAACAGAAACAACATTCAAATTTTGAATGAATGTGTTAAATGCAGCATCACTAGATTCTAAATTTCCTGTTTCCATATTTTCAACTGGTAATACATTTTGATTATTAATGGTTACCCATATTGAAGATGAGGGAAGTTGAGCATTTGTAATAAATGAGAAAAACGCAAAGAATAAAACTGCTGCGATTTTGCTTAGGTGTGGAGTAGTTGTTTTCATAGCTGTTAGTTTAAATTTTGTCATCGTTTGTTGGAACAAAGTAAATACAGCTATCCCCCTTATAAAGAATAAAAAGTTAGGTTCGAAAGCAAAATACACAAGGATACGAATACCCGAATACGTAGTAACCTAAATTGATCTACGTAGTTATACTTAGATTACTGAAAATATAAGAAAATGAAAGTGCTTACCTCTTACTAACTTTAAGTCTTATCCCATTTTTTGGTCTTAAAGTAATCATGGGCTGAATATCAATTGAGTCTTTTTCTGAAACAAGGTCAAATTTATATTTTTGAAAAATCATGGATATAATTAATTGCATTTCCATCATCGCAAAATTATTTCCGATACAAAGCCTTGGCCCTCCACCAAATGGTATATAGGAAAAAGGTATATGCTTCTTTTTATTTTTGGGAGAAAACCTTTCAGGATCAAACTCATTTGGATTTTCCCAAAAATCTGAATGACGATGCATAGAATATATCATACAACTAATAGGAATTCCTTTTTTAATTTTTATTCCATCTACCTCATCATCATTTATTGCCTCCCTATCAACAAGCCAAGCTGGCGGATACAAACGCATGGCTTCTTCAATCACTTGAGTAGTGTATGTTAAATTTCTTAGGTTAGAAAAAGAGGGCTCCTCACCTTTTAAATCTTCTGAAATTGATTGAACAAGCTTGGACTCAACTTTGGGATGAGTAGTTATTAAATAAATAGCCCATGCCATAGCTATTGCTGTTGTTTCATGACCAGCCACATAAATAATTAAGGATTCATCTAACAATTGTTGATTTGACATCTTGCTACCATCCTCATATTCTGTATCTATAAGCATTTGTAATAAATCATCTTTTTTCTCAGATGATTTTTGACGAAGACTAATGATTTCCATCAGCAAGTCTTGGCCTAATTTTTTCATCTTTTCATTTTTGGAGGTTTGACCGGTAATATATAACCATGGTTTTAAAAAAGGCATTCTAATTCTTTTGGTTTGATATTGCTGACCGAAAGAAACAACCTCTCCAATTAGATCAAGTTTATCATCTTCAGGATCTTTTCCAAAAAGAGACTTGGAAACCAACTTAAATGCCAAGTGCATCATCTCAGTATCTATACAGAATGATTTTTCTGAATGGGCATTTTTTTCAAGAACATCATCCATAAAAACTTTTATTTCATCTGACATTACTTGAGAAATATACTCTAGTTTACCTCTGTGAAATGCAGGTTGAATGGCCCGTCTTTGTTTGAGCCAATAATCACCTTCAGAAGTTAGTAATCCATTTCCAATTTGAGGAACAACATTTTCTCTGACAAGTTTACTTTTGGTATAGTTCCTATTGTTTTTTTGAAGAACATGCCTTATAACATTTGGATTATCAGTTAAATAAGTTGCCTTTGATGAAAATGGAATTTTAACAATTAAAAAGCCATTGAATTTTTTTAATGACCTTAAGAAAAGAGGTATTGGATTAGATATTTCGTGTTTAATTTTAAATGGATTAAATGAAAATAAATTAACTGTTGGTATTTTGTTTTTCATATCCATGAGCAATTAAATACATTAATGCTAAATTAATGATTTTGAATAAAAAAAGTTAATTTTAATAGCATGATACCTATTCATGATTCTGATAGAACTCAAAGACGAGAAATAATTGTAAATCATTTAAAACAACTTAATGATTATGATTATCGTGAACCTCACAGACATAATTATTTTGAATTATTCTTTTTTTTTAAATGGAGGCGGTTTTCATAAAGTGGACTTTGTTAAATTCGAAATTGAATCAAACAGCGCCCACATCATTGCACCAGGACAAGTCCATCAAATGAAAAGAGATTTAGATTCCGAAGGATTTGTTATTCTTTTTGAATTAAATGCAATAGAAGCACCTAAAGAAATTGAAAACTTTCTTTTTCAGCAAATGTGTTTAGATGCATCTGAAAATTCGCCATGTTTTTCTTTTTCAAAGGAAAAATATTCTATTCTTGAATACAAGATTAAGAACATGTTGTCTTTATATGAGGAAAAGTCTGAAATAGCAAAACTATCGCTTCGAAATGAAGTTCAATCTTTTCTAATCGAATGTATGAAAGAAGCTGAAGACCAAGAAAAACCAATTGTATCGATCGAATATTTTAATTTTAGAAAATTGCTGCATGCTAATTTTTCAAAAATGAAAAAAGTAAAAGAATATGCAGAAGCACTTAATTTAACAGAAAAAACTTTAAATGAAATTGTAAAAAAGCATACTGGTGAAAGCACTAGTAATGTCATCTACAAACAAATTATAATGGAAGCCAAAAGACTTTTGAATACAGGAATATCCATAAAAGAAACAGCTTATTCGCTTAACTTTGATGATCCTGGACATTTCTCAAAGTTCTTTAAAACAAAAACCAACATTTCCCCCTCAGAATTTCAGAATTATACATAACAAAGGAATAATTGTACATTGAAACAACTTTATCAAGCAACTAAATTTGCTAAAACAATGATAAACTTATAACTATGAAATCAAAAACTATTTTTATAAAATCAATTATCTCTTCTATTTTTTCAATCCTATTAATGGGAAATTCTTTTTCTCAAATATCTATTTTAAATGGAGATTTTGAAAGTGGTACAGATTCCACAACAACAAATTGGAGCACTTATATCGGATCTGCAAGAACAAATTCTTTTTCCAATAGCGGTAATTATTCCATGTTGTGTCACAACTGGTATTCCTATGCGGAAGGACATTGTGTAAATGGAAATGCTCAAACACCTAATTTTCAATGGTTAAAAGATGGGGGCACCCCATTTGTTCAAAAGCCTGACTATATAGAAGGATATTATAAATACGATACAACAAATACTGTTAGCAATAATGATTCTGCTGTAGTGGAGATTTATTTCAAAAAATATAACAATAGCTTACAAACTTATGATACGGTTGCTTTTGGTGTAAAACATTTACCTGCAACTGACTCTGCTCAAGGATTTGTCAATTTTCAGGTTCCTATTTCTGATTTAATGCCTGGGATTAATCCTGATAGCATTGTTATTAGATTAAGCTCATCTATCAATGGAATGTGTGACGCTTCAATGGAATGCCTTGATTTTTATGTGGATGATTTACTTGCAGGATTTCCTTTAGGAATTAAATCTCCAATATTTACAAATAATGCTAGCATATGGCCTAACCCAGTTGAGAACAATCTAAACATTTTGTTAAATCAAAATAATAAGGCATTAGCTTCAGTTATGGACATGCATGGAAAAGAAATACTTTCAAAAATCATTGGTTCAGAACATAAACTAGATCTGTCTTGTTTAAAATCAGGAAAGTATATAATTAACCTAAAGGGAGATGCTTTGAATCAAACCCACAAATTCATTAAGAAATGACAAAACGATCGATAAAAAAGATTATCTCTTCAAAAAAAATTAATATGGGGGGTAATCTTTTAGATCAACCACTTCCTATATGGGGAATCGATCAAATTGATCCATTTTTATTAATTCATCACTGGGACGAGCCTGTTCCAAAAGGTAAAAAACAAGAAGAATTAGGCGTTGGACCACATCCACACAGAGGTTTTTCTCCTGTCACCTTTATATTCAAAGGAAGCTTAAGTCATCAAGATTCCATTGGGAACCACAAAGAAGTTGGTCCTGGAGGAACTCAATGGATGCATGCAGGAAAAGGCATCATTCATAGCGAAAGGCCAGGAAAAGAGCTTGCTCAAAGCGGAGGAGAAAGTGAGTTTATTCAATTTTGGGTTAATACACCTGCTAAATATAAAATGGAGAATCCTTATTATTTGGCTTTAGAAGAATGTAAAACACCAAAAATAGAAATTGAGAATGGGGTCATATATATAGTAGCGGGAACTCAAGATGGAATTAATGGGAAAGCAAAAACCTATAGCCCACAAACCTTACTTCGTGCCAACTTTAAAAAAGGAGCACAATACGATTTTGAGATTGACCAAAATTTTAATGCCATTTTATATGTGCTTAATGGAGAACTACAAGTTAATGAACATTCTATAAATGGAAAGCAAATGCTTTGGTTTGAAAATGATGGACGAGAAATAAATATTAAGGCAACTGAGGATAGTCGATTTATTATATTGTCTGGTGAGCCATTAAATGAAAAAGTTGTTTCGCATGGTCCGTTTGTAATGAATGATGAACAAGAAATTTATCAAGCCATTGAAGATTACCAGAACAATAAAATGGGCACGCTCAAAGAAATATTTTAATTCAATTAATCATCATTAGAATAATCCAATATCCTTAGGATATAGAGAACCAACAAGCCTTGTATTATATAAATTAATATAAACAAAAATAAATTATACATGTCAAAGTCCTAATTATACATTGTGCACCTTTCATACTCAACATACATTTGTATTATGAATTTTAAAACAACAATTATGAAAACAATGACATTAATTATCTCGACTTTATTAATAACAGGATTAAGTTTCTCTCAAATATCAATAGGAGGAACAAGTAACTGGACACAAGTAAATGTTCCAACATCTGCAGATCTTTTAGATATTGATTTTGCAGACAACAATGAACTAATTGGTTATATTGGAACTTCTAACTTTGAATTGCTTAAAACAACTGATGGAGGTGCAACCTGGGAAATGGTAAATAAAACTATTGTTCCAAGTGGTGGCATCACAAATCCAAACCAAACTTTTGGAGCGATATCTGACATAGAGTTTAGTGATGAAAATAATGGGTTTATGTTAGTCTCTGTTTGGACAGGAGGTTTTGTTCCTCCATCTAATGGGCTTTTCCAAACAATAGATGGTGGAAACACCTGGAATCAAATTATTAATGGTGGAAATGCTGTTTCAGGAGCTGGAGCAACCACTATTAACTTATCTGATAACAATGAATTATTTATTGGTAGCAGCAACTACAATTTAACCTCAGGAAGTACAAACTCAATCATTTCAGAGTTTACAAACAACACATTCTCAACCAATGCTGAATTTGACATAATGAGTGTTAACACACCAACAGATATTGATTTTAGAAATGATTTAGGATTGGCATCAACAAACGGTGTTTATATTCTTAGATCAATTGATGCTGGTCAAACATGGGATACAATAAATTCAGGACTTGATATAAACTCGACCATTACATCAATTGCTATTTTTGATGAGCTAACCGCCTATGCAGGTTATGTTAGTAACGGTATGAGTTTTGGCTTATTAAAATCAGAAGATGGAGGATTAACATGGAATCAAGACATGAGTTCTGCTACATTCTTTTATCCTCAATGGACAGCTGTTGAAACAAAAG
>NZQU01000107.1 GCA_002696025.1 Crocinitomicaceae bacterium | reverse complement strand
CATCATATCGTTTGTGCTCTGATATGGAAAAGCTGTTAGATGACTCAACAGCAAATAAAATATTGATTGACCATCATCCTAATCCATCGATTAATGCTGTTGTTAGTATTTCTGATGTTAGCAGAAGTTCTACTTCTGAATTGATTTGTGAACTAATTGATTCGATTGGTGATGCATCATTGATTGACCATTTGATTAGTGAGCCTTTATACGCCGGTATGATTACAGACACGGGATCATTTCGTTATCCCTCTGTTTCATCAAGAACTCATGATATTGTCTCATTACTTTTAAAATCGGGTATAGATCATTCTATGGTTCACAGCAATATTTATGATACAAATTCAATTGATAGGTTAAAACTAAGGTCTTTTGCTGTTTGTAATAAAATGGAAATTCTTGATCATTACCCCCTTGGTATTATTTCTTTAACCAAAGAGGAGCTAGAACGTTATAATTTTCAAAAAGGGGATACAGAAGGATTGGTCAATGTGATTCTTTCTGTTGAAGGAGTTAAAATTGGTGTCATTTTAATTGAAAAAGGAGGGGGTATCAAGATGTCATTTAGATCTAAAGAACAATATTATGTCAATGAATTTGCTAATAAATACTTTAGTGGAGGTGGTCATAAATATGCGGCTGGTGGCATGAGTGAATTAAGTATAGATGACACCATAAATAAACTTAAAAGTTTAATCCCAGAATTATTTTAAATATGCATTTTTTAGTTTGTTTTATTTTTTCATTAATTCTTTTTTCTTGCAGTAATCAAGATACAGAGGAATATGTAGATCTTGAAAAGTGGAATAAAAAGAAATCCTTAAGTTTTAACAAAGCAAGACTGAAAGAAGAAGATCTTCAGATTAAAATATTTCTAGAGGGTAGACAAGATTTAAAAATGGATTCTACTGGAACAGGCCTTAGATATATGATTTATGAAAATGGAGATGGATTAAAGCCTTTGCCGGGTGATTCTGCAGATGTTCAAATGACTGTTTCATTATTGGATGGAACTGTTTGTTATCAAACAGATAGCGCTGAATTAGACCAGTTTTTAATAGATAGAAGTCATATAGAAACAGGTATTCAGGAAGTAATTAAATTAATGAAAGTGGGCGATAGGTCAAAATTAATTCTTCCTAGCCACTTGGCTCATGGTCTTCTTGGTGATTTTAAAAAAATACCTCCAATGGCTGTTTTGTTTGTTGATATTTACCTTCATGATGTAATTAAACCTTTTTAAATGAGAATTAGAGCTTTTGTTTTTGTTTTATTGTTTTTGAATTCATGTGGGAATGCTGTTGATGAAAAAGTGGCATCTACTGAACCTATTTTGCCAAAACAAGATTTAAATAAAAAACTTGAAAAAAAGAAAGAAAAAGTTATCGTTGATTCTTTGAAATCTGAAGATGGAATTGATTTGCTTTGGGTATCTAAAGGAGATAAAAAAGATAGATTGAAATCAGGTGATGTTGTATTAATTGATTATTTATTAACTCTTGAAGATGGTACATTAATTCATTCGAATCGATCTGTTAAGGCAAAGCAAGTCCCTTTTATGGTTGGATATAATATGCAGACAAAGGGGTGGGATTTGGCTCTTGAAAAAATGCATATTGGAGATGAAGCAAAAGTAATTATTCCTCCAGACCTTGCATATGGTAAAAAAGGCTTTGGAAAGTTGATTCCAAAAAATGCTTCTAATCTATTGGCTATAAGAGTGCTTTCAAGGCTTAAGCCTAACATTATTGAAGATGACTTTAAAACATGGAATATTGTTAGGCCAGACGATAAAAATTCTTTGCCTTTCAATGAAGGCAAAAAAATAACAGCTCATATTTTGGCTACTACACCTTCAAATAGCAGTTATATCAATACCATGAAGAATAAAAAGCCATTGTCATTCAATTTTAATGATCCAGATATATCTAAAAGTTTAAATAATGCTTTAAAAAATGTGAGATCTGGTCAGCAGCTTTTTGTTTTAATTCCATCAATAAAAGCAAAAGGAAAAAAAGCATACTTTAAAGGAGTTAAAAAATCAGAATCAATTTTTTATAAGATTAGTGTTTTATCAGTTAAGCCTTATAATTAAATTACTTAATTTCGTACAAAATTTTATAAGAGTGTATATTTTGCAAAATTTTATATCTAAATTTTTATTATTAATTATTGCTTTAGGCTGTCATTTTGTGTATTCTCAAAAAAGAGTGATTGATACACTTGAATCTAATAATGGAAAAGTTTTGCTTTATTCTAATTTATCATGGGTTTATCTTAAGGATAAAAATTTTGATGGTGTAATGAACCAAGAGATTTATGATCAAATTAAAGAAATGGGGAATGGCAAATTCTCACAGCCATGGAGTAATAGTCAGCTTTATCCATCTAATAAATATTCTGATCCTCATTTGTTAAAAGATACTCTTTGGCTTTGTCTTCAAAATGATGGCCATGGTGATTTTGTGATGCCAGTTCCTGGTATTAGAACTTCTCCATATGGCCCTAGAAATGGCAGAAATCACAATGGTGTTGACCTTGACTTAGATACTGGTGATACTGTAAAAACTTGCTGGTCTGGAAAAGTACGTTATTCAAAATATAATGATGGTGGTTTTGGAAATTTAGTAATTGTCAGACACTATAATGGTCTGGAAACATTTTATGCACATTTAAGCAAGTTACTTGTTTTTCCGAATCAAGAGGTTATTGCTGGTGAGCCAATTGGATTAGGAGGAAATACTGGGCATTCTTATGGCTCACATCTTCATTTTGAAATTAGATTTTTTGATGTCCCTTTTAATCCTGAATTAATTATTGATGTTAAAAAGAAAAAAATAAAAACAGATAATTTATTTATTCATAAATCTTTTTTCAATTCAAAGCCAAAATCTACATCAAAACCAACTTCAAAATCAAATACTACAAAAAAACCAGTTGCCAGAAGTAAAAAGAAATATCATAAAATTAGAAGTGGAGATACTTTAACAGGCATAGCAGCTCGTCATCATACATCTGTATCTAAAATCTGTAAACTCAATAGAATCAAACCAACAACAATTCTTAACATAGGCAGGAGTCTTAGGGTAAGATAATCATACATTATGAATAAAATTTTTATTTCTTTATTTCTATCATCTTTTCTGTTCTTTTCATGTTCAGACTACAATAAAGTTTTGAAATCAGATGATTTTCAAAAAAAGTTTGTTATGGCCAACGATTTATATGATGCCGAAAGCTTTCCCAAAGCGGTTTCACTTTATGAGCAAGTTTATCAGTATTCACCAAAATCAGATATGGGTGAGGTTGCATATTATAGATTGGCAAAATGCTATTATCAAGATCAAGATTATTATATGGCTGGATATTATTTTAATGCTTTTATGCAGCGTTTCCCTTACAGTGTTAAAAATGAAGACTGTCTTTTTATGTTAGCCATGTGCAGTGTTAAAAATTCACCTAAATATACTTTGGATCAAGAAGAGACTCTATATGCAATTAACAACATTCAACAATTTGTTAATAGATATCCCAATTCTTCTCTTATTGATTCATGTAATAATTTAATTGACCGATTAAGATTTAAATTAGAGTTTAAAGATTTTGAAACCGTTAAATTGTATTCTAAAACTGAAAAATATCGAGCAGCTGTTACTTCTTCATTGTCATTTTTAGAAAAATACCCAAATTCAATATTTAAAGAAAACACTTGGTATATATTGATTAATAATTCATTTCTTCTCTCTAAAAATAGTACCAATAGGAAAAAAAAGGCAAGAATTTCGGATACTATCGAAAGATATCGTAAATTTGCAATTCTTTATCCGGATTCTAAGTTTTTAAATGAACTTAAAAGTAAAGAAAAAGAAATGATTAAAGAACTTCAATTGATAACTACAATTCAAAAGAAATAATGAACTTTAAGAATTTAAAAGCTGAACGAACTACAATAACAAGAGATATTGTAAACCTAGAAGAAAAAACTGGTAATATTTATCAATCTATTGTGGCTATTTCAAAAAGAGCGAATCAAATTAATAGCACGTTAAAAGAAGAATTAACTTCAAAACTTCAGGAATTCAATGTCGCTACTGATAACTTAGAAGAGGTTTTTGAAAATCGTGAACAAATTGAATTGTCACGTCATTATGAAAAAATGGCAAAACCACCTTCTATAGCTACACAAGAATTACTTGATGATAAATTATTTATCAGAAATCCAGAGGACGAAGCTTAATGCATGGTAAACGCATACTAATTGGAATTTCTGGTGGTATTGCAGCATATAAAATCCCATTACTTGTTCGATTACTAAAAAAATCAGGCGCAGAAGTAAAATGCGTTATGACAAATTCTGCAAAAGAATTTGTGACTAAAGAAGTGCTTTCTACATTATCAGAAAATATTGTTTATGATGCTTTTTGGGATCATGATGATGGAACTTGGAACAATCATGTTGATTTGGGTATTTGGGCTGATTTATTTGTTATTGCACCATTAACTGCCAATACATTAAGTAAGATGTCTTCAGGAACTTGTGATAATGTTTTATTAGCCTCTTATTTTTCATTAAGAAAAAAGTGTATTGTTTTTCCAGCAATGGATTTAGACATGTATACTCACGATTCGGTAAAAAGAAATATAAATCAAATTGAATCTGACGGTGTTAAGGTAATTCCTGCTGCTACAGGAGATTTGGCAAGCGGTTTAAGTGGTCAAGGAAGAATGCCAGAGCCAGAAGAAATTTATAATATCATTCAAGATTGTTTATTGCCAAATACCCTTTTAAAAGACAAGAAAATTCTCATTACAGCTGGACCTACATATGAATCAATTGATCCTGTTCGTTTTATTGGCAATCATTCATCTGGTAAAATGGGGTATGCTTTAGCAAATGCATTTGCAGAAAAAGGAGCAAATGTAACATTGATTTCAGGCCCTACTAATCTTCATATTAAAAACTCTTTAATTGAGCTTCATCAAGTAACTTCAGCCAAAGAAATGTTTGAATTGGTTCAGCAAAATTGGAATCAAAGTGAAATAGGTGTTTTTGCCGCAGCAGTTGCAGATTACTCACCAAAAAACATTTCTGATTCAAAGATTAAAAAGAATGAAGATGAACTTCAAATTGATTTAGTTAAAAATCCAGATATTTTATATTGGGCAGGTCAAAATAAAATATCAACCCAAAAATTAATTGGATTTGCTCTGGAAACAAATGATGAAGAGAAAAATGCGATAAAAAAATTAAATAAGAAGAATTTAGATGCAATTGTATTGAATTCTTTATCAGATAAAGGAGCTGGATTTGGTTTTGATACAAATAAAGTGACTATTTTAGATAAAAGTTCAAATAAATTAGGGTTTGAATTATTGTCAAAAGACGAAACCGCAAATAATATCGTTACATATATTGAACAACTTTACAAATGAAGCATTTTATATTAATTATATTACTTATTTGTCCTTTATTGATTTCAAGTCAAGAGTTGAATTGTCAGGTTACTGTAGTTACTGATGCCAAATTAGAAGTGACATCTGTCGAGCAAGAGATTTTTAAACAATTGGAGCAGACAATATTTGAAATGATGAATAATACGCAATGGACTAAAGACGTCTTTGCTGTTGAGGAACGAATTAATTGTGTTTTGCAGCTTCAAATCAAGTCTATTCCATCGCCTGGTTCATATGCCGGTTCAATTCAAATTCAATCGACAAGACCTGCTTTTAATTCTTCTTACAATACTACTTTATTTAATTTTTTAGATAATGACTTGGCATTTGCATTTTCAAGAAATTCAATTCTCATTTATGCACCTAATCAATTCAGAGATAATCTAACTTCCATATTGGCATTTTACGCATACTTTATTATAGGTATGGATTATGATTCTTTTTCTTTAAAAGGTGGTTCTAAGTATTTCAATGAAGCCCAACAAATTGTATTATTGGCTCAAAGTTCAAATGCACCTGGCTGGAAATCTAAAGAGTCTGGTAAAAGAAATCGATTTTGGTTGGTTGATAATATTTTACATCAGTTATTTGAACCACTTAGAGAATGTATTTATCAGTATCATAGAAATGGTATTGATATGTTATTCGAAGATAAAGATAAAGGTAGAAAAGCCATTTATAAATCAATTGATTTATTAACATCTGTTGTTAGATCAAGACCAAATTCTATTAATACTCAAAATTTTGTTCAAGCAAAATCAAATGAGTTAAAAAACCTATCTGTTGATGCAGAAAATCAGGAGAAAATAAAAATGGTCAACCTTTTAAAAAAGATTGACCCTTCTAATTCTTCCAAATATCAAGAAATTTTAAATTGATGATTAAATCATTAAGCATTTCAAACTTTGTTTTAATTGATGATTTAACAATCAAATTTAATGATGGTTTTTCAGTAATAACTGGAGAAACTGGTTCAGGAAAATCAATTTTATTTAATGCATTAAACTTGCTATTGGGTGATCGTGCTGATTATTCATTAATAGGATATAATGCTGATAAGGCGATTGTTGAAGGTTTATTTCAAATAGGAGGGAGGTTTGAATCTTTCTTTAAAGAATATGATTTAGATTATGCCTCTGAAACTTTAATAAGAAGAGAAATAACAAAAAAAAATAAATCGAGAACATTTATAAATGATACTCCAGTTTCCTTGACAATCTTAAAGGAGCTCTCTTCTCAATTAATTCAAATTCATTCGCAATATAATACCCTAGATTTAAAAAGTAGGGATTATCAATTGAAATTATTGGATTCATTGTCTGGACTTGAAGAAAAAAGAATTGATTATCAAAAAGCTTTCATTGAGTATAAGAACATGGAATCAGTTTACAATAATAATTTAGATGAATTGGATGACAAAAAACGTTCATTTGATTATAATTCATTTTTAAAGGAAGAACTTATTGCTTTAGACCTTGATAATATAGATTATTCTCAATTGTCTAACGATTATAAAAAAATAGAAAAAATTGAAGAGCTTAAATCAACATATTCAGATATTTTTAAAATTTTAGAGGGTGATTTGGGTATTATAAACCAAATCGAATTGTTAAAAGCACGTTTTGAAAATTTAAATTCTTTAAATCCAACTGAATCAGAAATAAAATCTAGAATTCAATCAATAATATATGAGTTGAAAGATATTTCCGATGAGTCTTATTCTGAATATGATTTGTTAGATAATTTAAATGTGAACTCTATTCAAACCATCCTTGAACAATTAGACTCATATAATCGGGTTTTAAATAAACACAATTTAAAAACTCAAGAAGAATTAATAGCTTTTAGAAATCAATTAGCTAATGAGCTTCATTCATTTGATGATTTAAGTCAAAAATTAGCCTTGTTAAAAAAACAATTAAATTCTAAATTTAATTTTATTCATGAATCAGCAAATAATCTTCATGAATTAAGAATCAATTCATCTTCAAATATTTGTGATTTTTTACAAGATATATTAAGTAATTTGAAACTTCCAGATACCAAAATGACTTTTTTATTAGAAAAATCATCTGATTTAAATGAGTTTGGTTGTTCCAAATTGCAAATGATGTTTGCTCCTAATTCTAATATTTCTCCAGTTCCAATTCACAAAGCTGCCAGTGGTGGTGAATTGTCAAGACTTATGTTGGCATTGCAAAAAATGATTTCAGAAAAGAAACATTTGCCAAGCATATTATTTGATGAGATAGATACTGGAGTTTCAGGTGATGTCGCTTTCAAAATTGGTAAAATGTTATTTGAAATTTCTCAAAATGTTCAAATTATTGCTATTTCTCATCTACCTCAAGTTGCTGCAAAAGCTAGTCATCATTTTAAGGTTGATAAAATCAAAAATAACAATGGAATTAAAGTTAATGTTTTTAAACTTTCTGATTCACAAAGAATTGAAGAAATCGCAAGATTAATGAGTGGTGATCAAATATCAACTGCAGCTATTGCTAATGCTAAAAATTTAATTCTCGAAAATTAGTGAATTCATTTATTCTTCCATTTAATGTTTCTCAATCTTCAATAAGAATTTCACATTCAAGTAAAATTTCGTTTGTTGGAAGCTGCTTTTCAGATGAAATATCTAAGTTGGCAATACTTCATGGCTTAAATGCTGTGTCTAATCCATTTGGAACTATTTTTCATCCCATTCCTATTGCAAATAACTTGTTGCATTCTATTAATAATAATACTATTGAGAAAGAGATAATTCAATCTTCTGATGTTTATTTAAGTAAATTTTTATCTTCAAAGATATTTGCTTCTTCAAAAGAATTACTTCTTGACAAAATAGTTCAATTAAGGAGAAATTTTGTAAAGGAACTTAAAGAATCAGATGTCTTATTTATAACTTTTGGAACAGCATGGGGATATCATCTTAAAGAAAACAATCAAATAGTAGCAAATTGTCATAAATTGCCACAAGATCAATTCACTAAAGATCTTTCTGAAATTGAATACATGTATGATGTTTGGGTTGAACTTTTGAAGTTGTTAAAAAGTGAATTCCCTCAATTGAAAATTGTTTTTACAATTAGTCCTGTTAGGCATTCTAAGGATGGTCTTATTGAAAACAATCGTAGTAAATCTCGTTTGATTGAATTGGCTCACTTATTATGCGAGAATTGTAATGCAGAATACTTTCCTTCTTATGAAATAATAATTGATGAGTTAAGAGATTATCGTTTTTATAAAAAAGACCGAATTCATCCTTCAAACGAAGCTGTTGAATATGTTTGGAATAAATTCATGAATTGTTTTCTTTCAGAAGATTCAATTGAATTATGTGCAAAAGTTTTAAAAGTAAAACAAGGACTTTCTCATTCTCCTATGCATCCAGATACCATCCAAAGTAAAAAACACAAACTCAAAGTTTTATCTGATTTGGATAAACTTTCCAAATTGTGTCCAACAATTAATTGGAAATAAAAAAAGCCGCAAAATGCAGCTTTTTTTATTTAACAAGTAATGACTTATTTTAATTTAAATTCAACCCTTCGATTTCTAGCTTGATCGAGTTCTTCTTCGCCTTCTATTCCTTCCGCTAATGGATGAGGAGATGTGCTATTTTTAAGTTCTATTGTTAATCGAGACCTATCTATATCGTATGCTACTAGTTCATCATATACTTTTTTAGCTCTTTTTTGATCCATTTTTGAATACATAGGTTTGTCAAGTCCAACTTTATCTTCTTCAGCATCAGTATGTCCTATAACTGTTATTGATGCAGATGGATTTTCTTCCAATAGTTTGACAATTTCAACTAAATTTTCCTCTCCATTATCAGTTAGCTCATCTTTTCCAAATCCAAAATAAACTTGATGAGCAGCTATTTTTTCACCTAAATTCATTTCATCCTCTATGATAGGAAAGTGATCATTAATTAGATCTGAATAATGATCTTCTTCAACTCCTCCTGATTTACATTGACATGGTTGGTAATTTTTATCATTATTTGTCATGTCAGCCCAATCTTCTTTACTTATTTTCATTGCGCTTCTATAAGAATCTTCCGTTGGAAAGTATTCTCTAACAGTTACATTATCGATATAGTAATAAGAAATTGTTTTAACTGAAGCTTTTATATTTTTTGGTTTTCTAGCTGATTCTCTTTTAAGATTTCCGGATGCAGTAAAATTTCCAATTAAAATATATTGTTCACCACCTCTGGCTTTATATGTTCCACATATTTTTTCCCATCCATTAAAAGCATTGAAAATAATATTTTCAGGATGTTGAATGTGAATCTTATCTTCTATTATAGGAACTTTATCAGCAATAGGGTCTAGTTTTTTTCTAAAGATTGCTCCAATTGAATTAATTGCATATTTAGATGCTTCACCAAGTGAAACATAAAATTCGACACAATATTCTTTGTTTTTCTTTAATGGTGTTGTTAATGGTACACTAAGATAAGAACGTTCTTTACTCTTTTTACCAGTTTGAAAAGCTAAAATTCCTGCATAATGATCACCATGCTGTGGGTCTTCTTGTCCATATTTATTCTTGGGAATACCGACTTCTGGAACGTCTTTAACATCACTTCTAAAAGCGTCTGCTTTAACACCAGTTGGAGATTCCCAATCTTTCAATTTATCAATAGAACCAAGTTTTTTTGGTTTTTTTCTACTGTTGTCTAGTTCTTCAAAGCTACCGTTAACAGTTAAGTTAGTGTTAAGGTCTTCTTGAGCGTATGTTTTTGTTTCAAGAAATGCCATAAGACACATTGCTGAAACAAATAAAACACCTTTCATTTTGAGTTTAGTTGATTTCATAATTTTTAATCGTTTTAATAAAGGTTTTAACATTTTCTGGATTAGTATCTGGGTAAACTCCATGTCCTAAATTTAGAATATGACGTTTACTAGATAGCGAATCTAATAATTTTTGAGTTTCTTTTTCAATATTTTTTGAGGATGCATACAATAAACATGGGTCTAAATTGCCTTGTAATGTCTTTTTTTCACCAACAATAGTTCTTACTACCGGAATATTCATAGTCCAATCAAGACCTACAGTTTCACAATTTAGTAAGCAAATATTTTTTATTGAGCTAAAAGCCCCTTTACAAAATATAGTTTTAGGAACTTCATTAATAGCATTACATATTTTTTCTAAATATGGCATGGAAAATTCTTCATACTGATTTTTAGGTAGAATACCTGCCCATGAATCAAATATTTGAACTATATCAACTCCGTTATGTATTTGTCCTTTCAAGTATTGAATTGTTGTATTTGTTATTTCATTAAGCAAGTCGTGTGCCAAAATAGGATTTTGATACAAAAGCTTTCTTGACTCAGAAAAAGTTTTAGAGCCTTGTCCGTCAACCATATAGCAGAATATTGTCCATGGAGCTCCTGCAAATCCAATTAAAGGAACTCTTTGGTTTAATTCTTTTTTTGTTTTCTTTATTGCCTCAAAAACATATCCAAGACGATCATTTATGTCAATATTTGAGTCTAGTTTTTTAAAGTCAAATTCAGATCGGATTGTTTTTTCAAACCAGGGTCCTTTTTTTTCAATCATTTCATAATTTAAACCCATTGCCTCTGGTACAACTAAAATATCCGAAAAAATAATAGCAGCGTCTACGTCAAGTATATCTACCGGTTGAATGGTTACTTCACAACATAAATCAGGGTTCTTAACTAGTGATTTAAATCCATCTAGTGAATTTCTTACAGCACGGTATTCAGGCAATATGCGTCCTGCTTGTCTCATTAACCATACAGGATAACGATTTATATTCTCTCCTCTTGCAGCCTTAAGTAATAAGTCATTTTTCATAATATATCTACAAAGATAAAATATCCATTGTTTTAATAGATATACTATTTACATTTGTTTTATGATTTATAAATTATCTAAATCTTCTTTATACTTTTTGTTGTTTTCATTCGTGTTTATATGTTGTGCTTCATTTGTTCTTTTTTTTAATGACAAGTTTTATATCCACACTTATTTAAACCAATTTCATACTGTTTTTTTTGATTTATTCTTTTCAATAATCACCCATTTTGGAGATGGTCTATTTTCTTTATTTTGTTTTGTGATTTTTTTCTTCATAAACAAAAGAATTGCTCTTATCATTTTGATTACTTTTTTATTTTCATCATTGATTACTCAAGGGTTAAAGAACTTTGTCTTTGATGAATGTATGCGTCCATATCACTATATAGAAAATCACAATTTAAAAGTTCCATTGGTTGATGGGGTCGAAATGCATTCAAGACATTCATTTCCATCTGGTCACACCACTTCTGTTTTTGCACTTTTTACTCTATTTTCTTTGTTTCTTAAAAAAAGAAGATATGCAGTTGTTTTATTTATTTCTTGTTTATTGATTTCATTTTCTAGAATTTATTTATCTCAACATTTTTTGGAGGATGTTTTGGCTGGCAGTTTGGTTGGAATTTGCAGTGCTTTATTTATCCATATAATACTTTATGATAAATTAAATAGCTTCAATCAGTCAATAAAATTTAGATGATAATTTAATTCATATAGATATATCATAAAAGATGTTTAATTTTGACACAAATATTTTAAAATGGATTTAAAGGAAATAGTTTCAATTGCAGGAAGACCTGGATTATATAAAATAATTGCTCAAGGTAAAAACAGTGTTTTTGTTGAGTCTTTAATTGATAAAAAAAGATTTCCTGCTCATGCATCTGATAAAATATCTTCTCTAGGAGATATTAGCATCTATACATTAGATGATGATGTTAAGCTTGAAGATGTTTATGAAAAAATGTTTAAAGTATTAGATGGTAAAATAGCCCTTTCACACAAAGAAGACCCTCAGAAGCTTAGAGATTTTATTATTGGTTTTTTGCCAAATTATGATTCTGATAAAGTTTA
>NZQU01000106.1 GCA_002696025.1 Crocinitomicaceae bacterium | reverse complement strand
TAATTAATTTATTTATTTTGCGATTTATTGAGTTTGATACATCAAAAATGAAAAGGGCGATATATTTCAATTTGTTTGTTGTCTTAATTTGTTTTTTAATAGGTGTTAAATTTCTTTTCATTGCTCCTGTTGTTATGATGGGAATCTCTTTTGCTTGTTTTGTTTTTGCGGCAGCTCTTGTTAATAGGGAGCAATAAAGGAATATTTAAATTAGCCTAATAAATCTATATTTCCCCATAGATCATAATTCAATAAAATCCTGGTCAATATCAGATAGCTGGTCATTTATTTGTTTAATAAAAACAGCAATTTCACTAATAAGAGGGGCCTTATCATCTTGTTTGTTTTCTATTTCTAAGTAGTTTTTTAAATGCAGTTGTGCATCTAGTATTTGACCTTCATTAAAGGGCCCCTTTAAATTCTCAAGGATTGTTAGACACTCCAGGGCAGTTATATATTGCCCTTTACATGAAATTTCAACAAATTCTGCAAAAAAAGCAGAATAATCAATGCTTGAATTCCAAAATGTATTAAGTATTAAATCTTGAAATTCTTTATTTTTTTCATCTTTGACAATTTCCATCATAATTGGCGCAGCATCTTTCTGCTTTAGTTTAGATAAAAAAGAAAAAACTTTTGCTTTTCTTGCGTCAGTTATATTGTTTAACAATCCGATAATTTTAGAAAGGTATTCTAATTTTCCGTTTTTTTCTAAGAATTTAATCATAGAATCAAACATCTTCTCATCATCTGAAAGCAGGCTTTTCTCAATTGATTTCCAATTGTGTTTTATTTTTTTTGTTGCCATTTTATTTTAAACAGGTTTTGGTGAATTTAATTAGAAGATTGGAAATAGGTTCAAATGAATCAAAGGTCAATTCTTCGTAGGTATCAAAAATATCATGGTAATGTTTGTTATTACCTCTTGTGTATATAAAAAATGCGGGCACACCTTTTTGAGAAAACCAGTAATGATCTGAATTGGCAGCCTCTCCTCTTGCTTTTATACTACTTAAGTACTGTTGTTTTTTGTTTAAACGAAGCAGTTTGTTGTATGCTTTTTTGTGCACCCGCCCGTTAACAACTGTAATTCCTTCTTCTCCACTTCCCATGATATCTAAATTGAGAACAAATGCAATTTTTTCAAGTTCTAAAACAGGGTTTTCAGCCATAAAATGTGACCCAATAAGACCCGCCTCTTCTCCAGCAAAAGCCATAAAGTATATGTTGTATTTTGATGGATTTTTAATGAAGTATTTTGCTAAATGAACCAGCATGGCTGTTCCGCTTGCATTATCATTAGCCCCAGGAAAATAAGTTTCACTCCCCATTCGTCCTAAATGGTCATAATGTGCAGAAAACACAATGCTTTTGCTGTTTTTTCTTTTTGAAGGAATGTACCCAATCACATTTTTTGCCATGTGATTGGGAATAAATTTTTGATCGATTTTCAAGTCAATTGTTTGTGTGTTTTTTGGAATTGCACTTTCCTTTACTTTCAAGATGGGGAATCGTGTTGTTTTTCTGCCTACTGACCAGATGAACTTTTCGTTTGTTATCTCTGCAACAGCAACCAACTGATTTAAATCTTTGATCAATCGTTTTATTTTTTTTGTCGAATCTGCAGAATACTTTGTGTTGTTGACTACAAAAACACTGTTGCCAATTGTTTCTTGATTGTTATTAAAAATAGTTTGAATTTTATTTTTACTTAATAAATCAGATCCATCGATAAATACCGGCTTTAAATGATATTCTCCACCTGTAGATGAAGCGCCCACTATATAATCAATCCCCGGCCTCAGTTCTTTGTTGTTTATTTTTACTAGCATTTTACCTGGAAAGGTATTAACTGGAAAATAAAATTCTTGAAAATAACTACCATTAATATTAGAAACACCAATGCCTTCAAATGTTTCAGCAATAAAATCTGCAGCTATAATATCTCCGTTGTTAACGTATCCGCGACCATGAAATTCTGGAGAACATAATTTTTTGGTGAAATTTTTAGTTGCGTCATTTTGACAAATTAAGCAAAATGGCGCCAGGCATATAAGGAAAAATAACTTTGTCATTATAAATTAAGTTTAGAGTTCAAAAACAATGCTCTGTTGGCTTTTGTCTTCTTTTTTTTCTGACTTTTTATTCCCTTTTCTTAGTTTGTTCTTGTCAGAATGTTCTTCATAAAATTTATAACGCAAAATAATTAATCTTTCATACAGCTCTTTTGTTTGATTTGTTGTGAATTCTAATTCAGAAAGGCTGAGCTCTCCATGCTCTAATTTTTTTATATTTTGATGGATTTTTTTACTGATTTCTTCCATTTATTTTATTACTTTATAAATAAATTATAAAAGACCCTAAATTATGGGTTGCATATTTATTTTGATTTAACTTTAAAAATCAATCAAAGTTAGTAGAAATTACAATAAATGAAATGATATAATATGAATATGTTTTTGGAACACTTTACTCAAGATGGAAAAACACAGGGGTGGATAGAAGTCGTTTGCGGCTCTATGTTTTCTGGTAAAACAGAGGAGCTACTTAGAAGAATAAAGCGCGCAAAATTTGCCAACCAAAAAATATTATTAGTTAAGCCTTCTATTGATGTAAGGTATAGTGACAAAAATGTTGTCAGTCATCAAGGAACATCTCAAGATGCTGTTATGGTTAATAATGCAGAAGAAATACTAGATGTTTGGAAAAACGAAAAAGTAGTTGCTATTGATGAGGCTCAGTTTTTTGATGATTCAATATTGGCCGTATGTAATAAGCTTTCTAAATCAGGAGTTCGTGTTATTGTTGCAGGTCTTGATATGGACTATCTGGGCAATCCCTTTGGTCCTATTCCAAATTTGTTAGCAATAGCAGAGTATGTCACAAAGGTACATGCAATATGTGTTTCTTGTGGTAATTTAGCTCAATTCTCTCACCGAATAGTAAATAATGATGAACAAGTTGTTTTAGGTGCTGTAGAGGAATATGAACCGCTTTGCAGAACATGCTTCAATAAAATCAAACATTGATACTCGCGTATTCACATAATCAATTTTTACAATTAGCAGATGTTAGTTATTATGACTCAAATATCCCTATTATAGACGGTGTTATTGACCAAGTTATTTATGATTCTAGACTGATAACATCACCTCAAAACACTATGTTTATTTGTCTTAATGGAGACTTTAGGGATGGACATGATTATATTAATGATGCATATGAAAAAGGGATTCGATTGTTTCTTGTTTCAAAGATTATAGACATAGAAAAGTATAAGGATGCGGTTTTTTTTAAAACTGAGGACACGCTTAAAACCCTTCATGATTTAGCTAAAAATCACAGAGAAAAAAATAATTCTAAAATAATAGCTGTTTGTGGTAGCCTTGGAAAAACAATGGTTAAAGAATGGCTTTATTCTATTTTAAGTACAGAAAATAATGTTGTAAGAAGTCCAAAAAGTTACAATTCTCAACTCGGAGTCCCACTGTCTCTTTTACAAATTAAAAAAGCAACAGATTTTGCAATTATTGAAGTTGGTATTTCTAAGTCTGGTGAAATGCAGAAAATTTTTAATTTATTAAGTCCAGATTATACTATTTGCACTAGTTTTTATCCTGAAGATGATTTGTTAAGAAAAGGACTTAATGATGAATTTCTAAAATTGTTTTATAATGTAAAAAAAGGGGTTTTGTACAGTGAATGTAGTCACGGTTTCCCAGATGAAAAAATAGATATAGTTACTAGAAATGAAAAAGAGTTTGCTTCCTTTTTAAAAAACACAAATAAAGAGCCTATCCTTAAAAGAAATGCCATGATTGCTGCTCAAGCAGCTCTTACTATTGGTCTTGAAAAAGAAAAAATAGCAGAGGCATTAACAACCCTGCCAAATCTTGCGATGAGACTTGAAACATATGATGGTATTAACAGTTCACTCATAATTAATGACACTTATAATCTTGATTTAAATGCGCTTTCACATTCATTATCTTATCAAAAATTTATAGCAGGAAAAAGAAAACGGGTTGTTTTATTTGTTGCGGAATCAATAGATGTGGATCTTCAAACTGCAATTGAAAAAGAAATTAAATCAGCCAGCCCCGATGCATATCAATTTATATTTGAGGGAGAAAATATAGATGTTGATGTCACAAATTCCGTTGTTCTTTTAAAGGGAAGTAGAACAGAATTTACAAATCAAATTGCTCAAACTTTAAAACAACATACTCATACGACTAGCTTAGAAATTAATTTTTCTGCATTAAAACATAATCTAAGTTTTTTTAGAAATTCAATTAATAATAAAACTAAGTTATTGTGTATGGTGAAGGCACAGTCATATGGATCTGGCCTTGAAAAAACAGCGGTTTTTCTTCAGGATCAAGGTGTAGATTACCTTGGTGTTGCATGTTCAGATGAGGGAGTTGAACTTAGAAAAAGCGGTATTACATTGCCCATATTGGTTTTAAATGTAGAGCCAGAAAGTTTTAGATCCTGTATTTTACACAAGCTTGAACCTGCCATATATTCTTTTTCTCAATTGGATTTATTTATCAGAGAGTTAATTTATATGAAAAGGGGCTCTCATCCGATTCATATAAAATTTGATACAGGGATGCACCGGCTTGGATTTGACAGCAATGATGTAAGCAAAGTAATTCAAATGGTTCAGGCTCAACCAGAGGTTTATGTAAAAAGTGTTTTTTCTCATCTAGCCGATGCGTCGGGAGTAGACAAAAGCTTTACCAATCAACAAGTACAAGCCTTTGCTAATATAAAAAAAGAGTTTCTTTCATCTCAGACGGGATCCATTTTATTTCATTTGTTAAATACAGATGGAATAATGAATTTTTCAGAAGCTCAGCATGATATGGTTCGATTGGGTATTGGAATGTACGGAATCACCTCTTCAAAAAAGAATCAAAACAAATTGGAGCCTGTTTTTACATGGCAAACAAAAATTTCTCAAATAAAAAAAATAAAAAAAGGAGATGTTGTTGGTTATTCTAAAGAATTTGTAGCGGATAAACAAATGACTATTGCCATAATTCCTGTGGGTTATGCAGATGGTTTTAGACGGGTGTTAAAAAATGGAGCGGGGGGTGTTTTTATAAATTCTAAATTTTGTAAAACATTAGGAAACATTTGTATGGATATGACGATGGTTGATGTGTCTGATTTAAATGTAAAAGAAGGGGATTCAGTTGAGATTATAGGGAAAAATCAATCCATATATTCAATGGCATCATCAATGAATACAATTCCATATGAAATATTAACAGGAATATCAAAAAGAGTTCATAGAATCTATATTGATGAATAAGAAGAGTTAGTTTTTGTAACTTTGAAAAAAAAAGATATGAATAAAAGAGTTGAATCAGCATTAAATGATCAAATAAACAAGGAGGCAGTATCGTCACAATATTATTTAGCGATGGCTTCTTGGGCCGAATGTAATGGGCTAAATGGGACAGCAAAATTCATGTACACTCATTCTGATGAAGAAAGATTCCATATGCTGAAACTCATTAAGTTCGTCAATGAGAGAGGGGGAGAAGCAATAATCGGCTCAATAGAAAAAGCTCCAACTTCGTTTAAGGATTTAGAAAGTGTTTTTGAGAAACTTTTAGCTCATGAAATCAAAGTAACGGAAAGCATTAATAATATTGTGGATGTTTGTTTGCAAGAAAAGGACTATACAACCCATAATTTCATTCAGTGGTATGTTTCAGAACAACTTGAAGAGGAGGCGCTGGCAAGAACAATCCTAGATAAAATTAAGCTAATTGGAGGGGACAAGGGAGGATTATACTTGTTTGATAGAGATTTAGAAAATGCTTCAATAGATTTTTCTGGAGGATCATCTAATGAAGGTCAGAATTAACCTTTAGAAATGAAAAGGTTTTTATTACCTGTTTTTTTGTTTTTTGTCTTTGTTGATTTTTATAGTCAATCAAATTATAGATTTAAAAATTACACAATAAATGAAGGCTTATCACAAAGCCTTGTAGAAACTATTGTTCAGGATAAAAATTTCACCCTTTGGATTGGCACTCAAGATGGTTTGAATAAGTTTGATGGAAAAACATTTCAAATTATTGAAACCGACAACGACAATGGTTTGTTAAGCCAGTCAATTACTTGTTCCGAAGCTTCACAGGATGGTAAGGTTTGGTTTGGAACAGGAAAGGGGCTAACACTATATGATCCACAAATTGGAGGGTTTGAAACGTATAATCCAATCAAAAAGACCATTTCAGTCAAATCAATTAGTGAGGATAAGGATGGAAATATATGGGTAGCATCTGTTCGCAATGGAATTTTCTTATTTGATTTAAAAAGCAAAAAATTCACTTCGTACTTAAATCGAATAAAATCAAAAAAAACTCATTTGCTTTCGTATATCAATGAGGAAACGCTATTGATTTATGTTGAGCCATTTTACAAGACCTCATCATTTATTCATTTTAACCCCAAGACAAATAAAACACAAACTATATACCTTAACCCAAAAAACTCAAAAAAAGTTGTCGTAAATAAGTTCCATAAGATTGATAAAAACAAGTATTTATTGGCCACTAATCAGGGCGTGTATCAATATAATAGTCAAACTCAAAGGACCAAGCCTTATTTTAATGATTTTGATACTAAAAAAGGCATTCTGAATATTACTGATATTCTAGTTTCAGATGAAAAAACCTTTTTATCTACAAACGGGAACGGACTTTATGCAATCACTAAAGATGGGCTGGGTAAAAGTGGAAAAATCACCCATAGTACAGAGGATGTATTTCAAAGGAATGCACTTTTATTTGATAATATTAAATGTTTATACCAAGATAAATCAAGCCAAATTTGGATAGGCTCTGAAAGAGGACTTTCACATTTTGATCCAATAAACGAAGGGTTTTTGGGTATTGGCCAAAGTGGAAATGAATCAAAAGGATTAATATCGGGGGATGTTTGGAGTTTTTCAGAGACTAAAGATGGTTCTGCTGTTTTTATTGGCACGAGTAATGAAATCTCAAGATTAAATACAAAAGATGGGGTGTTTACTCATTTTAAAAGATCAAATGTCGGATCAGAAAAAGATAAAGAAGATCAAATCGTTTTGTCTTTAAAGGTAATAGACAATAACAATGTGCTTGCAGGTTGTGTAGATGGATTATACCATTTAAAAATTTTAGATAATGGGAATTATTCCTATGAAGAGCTTGAGTTTTTAACTTCAGATGATTTTTTTAAACATAATCTAATATATAAAATAGAGCATTATAAAGATCAAAAATATTTTTTAGCTACCAGGGGTGGAGCCATTTTGTATGATTTTAAAGAAAAAAAATCTCAAGTGTTTGAGCATAATCCAAAAGACAAATTAAATTCAATTTCAAAAGGAGTTTGTAGGCTTTTGTTTAAGGATAAAAAAGGAAGGGTTTGGTTTTCAAGTGAAGAAGGATTAAGTTATTTAGATGAGGCGTCAGAAAAATTAATTATAAAACCATATGGTTACAATGATAAATTAATAGAAAAAAAAATAGAGCCATTTACCTCATGTGTGTTAGAAAGTGGCAATATATTCTGGCTTGGATCCACCGGCTCTGGACTTATTAGATTAAACATTAATAATGGAGATATAAAAATCATTAATAAAAAAAGCGGATTGCCAAACAATGTAATATATGGTGTCCTTGAGGATCAAAATGGGTTTTTATGGCTAAGCACAAACAAAGGCTTATGTCAGTATGATAAAACAACAGAGGCCATTAAAATATACAAAGACATTCATGGTTTAATGAGTAATGAGTTTAATCAGGGCGCATTTATGAAGTCTATAAATGGAGACATGTTTTTTGGAGGGGTTTATGGGTATAATTATTTTTCTCCATCAAGATTAAAAACCAAGAATTCAAACGTTAAGGTTGTTTTTACTGATTTGTTTGTTGATTCTAAAAAAGTAAAGCCGATGAAAGAAGGGTCGATTCTAAAACTCCCTTTATCTCAATCTTCAAAAATAGAGCTTTCATATAAGGAGAACAGTTTCTCTATCTTTTTCCAACCATCTGACTTAAGCAGTTTAGAATTATTAAAATATAAGTATTTGCTTGAGGGGAACACCAATCAAGAAAGAGAAATGGGTAATGAAGGAGAAATACCATTTAACTCTCTTTCTCCAGGCGTTTATACTTTGAAAGTATACGCTAAAATTGGTGATGGAGATTGGAGTGAAAATCCTGCAAAATTAGAAATTATTATAAAGGCTCCTTTTTGGCAAAAACTATGGTTTTGGTTTGTTGTTTCTTTAATGGCAGGTTATGGTATTTTTCTTTATGTTAAACAAAAAATAGATTCAGGAAAAAAGGAGCAAATAAAATTAGAGAAAAAAATACAAGAAAGAACAAAAGAAATATCCGCTCAAAAAGGCAAAATTGAAAAGCAACAAGAGCTCTTGAAAAAAGAGAAAAAGAAATCTGAAGATTTATTGTTGAATTTATTGCCGGAATCAACAGTTAAAGAGTTAATGGCTAAGGGGAAGGCAAGTGCGAAAGCATATAAAAGCGTTACAGTAATGTTTACTGATGTTGTAGGTTTTACCAAAATATCCGAAAACATGCCTCCATCAAGGCTGGTGACTAAGTTAGATGTGATGTTTAGAAAGTTTGATGAAATTATAGTTGCAAATAATCTCGAAAAAATAAAAACAATTGGAGATGCCTATATGTGTGCGGCGGGTGTTCCTGAAATAAGTTCAACCAATCCTATGGATGCATGTATTGCTGCTCTTCAGATTCAAGATTATATGGCAAAAGTTAAGTACGAGGCACTGGCAAATCATGAGGATTTTTGGGAAATAAGACTGGGCGTAAATACGGGAACTGTTACTGCGGGTGTGATAGGATCGGAAAGGCTTGCATATGATGTTTGGGGCTCAACCGTTAATCAAGCACAGAGAATGGAGATGCTTGGTGAACCTGGAAAAGTGTGTGTTTCTGGTAATACCTTTAAACATATAGAGCCTTATTTTGATTGTGAATATAAAGGGAAAGTGCCAACAAAAAGTAAGGGTCTGGTGGATATGTACATTGTTAAAAGGATTAAGTTGGAATTGTCTGAAAATAATAAAGGGCTTGTTCCAAATGAAAAATTCCAAGAGATNATCAATTTACATCACTATAGCTCAATTAAATATTATAAAGCAGAGAAACATGTTTTNAAGCTTCTTAAAAAAGGACTNTCAAAAGACTTGCTATATCATAGTATTGATCACACNTTAGATGTTTTAAAAGCCGTTGAGCATTTGGCATTAATGGAAGGGGTTACTGATGAGGCATTATTTTTATTAAAAACAGCGGCGATATTTCATGATGCAGGATTTGTTGAACAGTATGAAAACAATGAAGAAATAGGAGCACGATTCGCAGAAGAAACACTGCCTAGTTTTGGGTTTAAAGATGATCATATCCAAACCATAAAATCATTAATTTTTGTAACTCAAATCCCTCACAAGCCCATTAATAAGTTGCAGGAGATTATTTGTGATGCTGATTTAGATTACCTAGGGACAGATGAATTTGACATGATTGCTGATCGATTAAGACGAGAGCTGAGAAACATGAACAAACTTGATAGTGATCGTAGATGGGATGAAATTCAAGTCAAGTTTTTAACGCAACATAAATACTTCACTGAAACTGCAATAAAAACAAGAACAAAGAAAAAATTACAAAATCTCAATAAGATTAAGAAAAGGTTAGAGCTTAATCAATATGATGATTGATCAGCTTATTGATATGACTCCAGGTTTCTTCTGAGGAAAACGAACATCCCTGAAAAATCAATTGATGTATTTCCATTCCACGTTCTTTGTTGTGTTTTTTCTCCCCCCGTTGAATCTTTATGTTATTACTTAGAATGTTTTGTTCAATATTATTTTTTTCAGCTAAGTTGATAGACTCAGTCGTGGTTGATATTTTTAAAACTTTTGAAGAGTGATCGCCAATTTCAAAAACAGAAAAGAAGGACTTACTTTTATATTCAAGATATTTTACTTTTGAATAGCTTTTTTCTAATACAGTGTCACTAAAAACTGCAACAATTTGCAATGCTTTTTTTGGATCATTTTTATTTAGTTCAGTCCATTCATCATTATGAATACCCTGTATAATAAGAAATTGAGTAAACTCTTCTTTTAATTCCGAAAGTTCTTTGTCATTAAGAAGGCGGTATTTTATTTTGATATTTTCTTTTTTCATTTAAAAAGATGAATTATAATCAAGAAATAAGATTTTTTCCGGTCATTTCTTCAGGAATGGAAATACTAAGTCGAGATAGTATGCTTGGCGCTACATCTGCTAGAATTCCATTTTTAATTTTTTTGTTTTCTTCACTAACAAAGATAATGGGAACAGGGTTTAAAGTGTGGGCCGTATGTGGAGAGCCATCAGGATTTATTGCAAAATCGGCATTTCCATGATCAGCTATAATGATGAATTCGTAATTCATTTTTTTACCAAGCTCAACAATTCTTTTTAAGCATTCATCAACACATTCAACCGCCTTAACAATAGCATCAAAGACACCCGTATGACCAACCATATCTGGATTGGCAAAGTTAAGGCAGAAAAAGTCAGGTGAATTCAATTCCATTTCCGTTGTGATTTTGTTTTGAACTTCCTGTGCGCTCATCTCTGGCTGCAAATCATATGTAGCAACTTTTGGTGAGTTTACAAGAATTCTTTTTTCCTTATTGAAGGCAATTTCTTGACCACCATTAAAGAAAAATGTTACATGTGGGTATTTTTCTGTTTCAGCAATTCGAACTTGATTTATGCTGTTTTTAGATAATACTTCTCCTAAAGTGTTTTTTAAATTGTCCTTTTCAAACAATACATGAATATTTTTAAACTCGACATTGTAATTGGTGAAAGTAAAATACTTTAAGTCAAGAGGTGTCATTTCTTGTTCAGGAAAACTCCTTTGTGTTAAAGCTTCAGTAATCTCTCTCGGACGGTCTGTTCTAAAGTTGAAACAAATAACGACATCATCATTTTCAATAATATCAGCCCTTGTATTTTCAGACTTAATAATGCATGGCTCAATAAACTCATCAGTAAATCCTGACTCATAAGCACTTTTTATTGCTTCACTTGCCGAGTTATATTCTTTGCCCTTTCCTTTTGTTATGAGATCGTATGCTTTCTTGATTCGCTCCCATCTTTGATCTCTATCCATTGCATAATACCTTCCAATAATTGATACAATTTTACAAGGGCCATGTTTAATTTCGTCTTCTAATTTGGTAATGAAATTCAATCCGCTTTTAGGATCACAGTCACGGCCATCAGTAAAGGCATGAATAGCTACTTTGTCTAAGTTTTTTTCTTTAGCAAAATGACACAAAGCAATAAGATGGTCAATTGAGCTGTGAACACCACCATTTGAAACAAGTCCAATTATATGAAGTGTTCGCTTGTTTATAGATGCAAGCTCAATAGCTTTTAAAAGCTGTTTGTTTTCATAAAAGTCACCAGAACGAATACTTCTGTTGATTCGAGTTAGCTCTTGATAAACAATTCTGCCTGCACCAATATTTAGATGTCCTACTTCTGAATTGCCCATTTGTCCATTTGGGAGTCCCACATCTTCTCCAGATGTATTTAATGTAGCATTTGGGTATTTGTTTGTCAAGAAGTCCATATATGGAGTGTTTGACTGACCAATGGCGTCATTTTTTGACCCATCACCTATGCCCCAACCATCAAGAATAATTAATCCTAATTTATTTTTCATTTAGGCAAAGATATTTCAAAAATAGAGCCCTTGGGAATATTTTTTTTATAAGTTATTTTGCCTTGATGAAGATTTATAAATTCTTTAACAATATAAAGACCTAATCCACTTCCTTTTTTTCTTCTGGTCTCTTCATTTTCTACTCTGTAAAAGCGATTAAAAACATGAAGCACCTCTTCTTTGGGAATTCCTAGGCCATTGTCTTTAAATTCAAACTTTACGGTTTCTGAATCTAAAAAACAGGCAACTTCAATAGAACAAATTTCTTCAGAGTACTTAATGCTGTTATCAATAAGGTTGTTAAAGACAGTTTCCAGCATAAATTCATCCGCATTTATTTGGATGTCAGGCGCCATAGATAATTGAATGTCACAATTTTTATATTTAGAAGAAAATGATGTAGTTACTTTTTTTAGAAGAGTATTTAATTCAATTGATTCTTTATTGGGTTGCATTTTATTTGAATCCATTGATGAAACATGAAGAATGTTATTTATAAGGTCTTCAAGTCTTTTGTTTTCTTTCATAGCATTGTCAAGTAATGATTCGTTTTGCTCGGCAGAAATTTTCCCTTTATTAAGAGTTTGTAGATACAACTTTATTGATGCAATTGGTGTTTTGAGTTCGTGAGTTATTGAAAGAAGAAAGTTATTTTGATTTTTAGAAAGCGTAATTTCTTTATCAATAGATTTTTTTATTTTTCTAAAACCCAAAAGTAACAAAAGAAGAAAAACACTGCCCTCTCCAAGAATCATATATATTCTATTGTTATTATTGGTGTTGGAATCTCCATTGATAAGTAGGTAGCCC
Source organism: Crocinitomicaceae bacterium (assembly GCA_002696025.1). Classification (GTDB taxonomy): domain Bacteria; phylum Bacteroidota; class Bacteroidia; order Flavobacteriales_D; family Crocinitomicaceae; genus UBA952. Next base: position 8,144 of record NZQU01000106.1, on the reverse strand, counting down.
CACCAAACAAACTGTATCAGTAGGTAAAAGCTTAGAATATAAAAAAGNAAATTGGTCTGTTTCTTCATGAAGAAAAAAGGTTCNTTATTTAAGNTCCTGATTGTTCATCTTCGTAAAAAAATATTTTNACTTGTGCGGTNTCATTTAAAAAGTCGATTTTGCCAACCTCAAATCTATTGATTTGAAGCCCAGTTCTATNCTCCATGTCAGCTTTCATTTCTTCATACTTTTCAGGNACAATGAGGTCTATTTTTTCATATGTAATTGATTTTCTTGTTTCGTGTTTTAAAAGGAAGACAAATTCCAAAAGAAAAGTAATTAAAACAGCAAAAGTATTGATTGTGGCAATTTCAATAATGCTTATTTTTTTTGACGCAAGTGAATTTATAACACTAAGACCAATCACTAGAAATAGATAAGTCATTTCTTTAATTTCAATGGCATCAGTTCTGTATCTGATGATGCCAAAAATCGCAAAAAGGCCAAGTCCCATTCCTGTCCCTATTTTAAGTTTGGCCAATGCAAAACAGAGAAAGAAGGTAATTGTGCCAATTAAAAAATAAGTAAATAGGTAGTCTTTTCTTTGTGACTTTGGATAATAAAGGCATCTAATGATTACTGTTAAAAAAAGGATGTTTATTGCAAACCTAATTAAGAGTTTGTAAAAGTCATCATCAAACCATGGAAGACCTAAAATAGTTTCATTGATTATTTTAGAGTCACCATTGCTGGCACTAAGTGAAAATATAGTATTTAACATGCGTTATTTAATTTATTAATATAAAGATATTTTTTTTTAAATCTATTTGTTTTAATTTTTTCAGAACTAATATCCATCGAACCCATACAATACTTACTGATTCTATAGGGTCTTATGATTCTTTTTTTCAATTCTTTAAAAAAAGCAGAATTTCTATTGACATTACTTTGTTTTAGCTCTGCAATAACAATGTTGTCATAATTTTTTTTGACATCATTAAATTCAAATGAGAGATTAAAGTCAAGAGTGAGTCTTTCAGAATGGTCATTGTTAACAAGAGTAATTCGTTGAAAATCATTCCAAAGTGTTGGAGATAAAACATGACTTTCTCCAATAGCTTTGTTGATGAATTCACTTTGTTGATCATCTAATCCATCAACAAAGTCGTCTACAACAATTCTTGATTTATTTGTTCTTCCTTTGATCTTTTTTTTAACCTCAAGAAAAGAAACATGGGTGTCTAAGTATTTTCTAATTCGAACCTTAAATCTATTTGGTATTTTACGGTGATGATCTTGAAAACAAGAAAAGTCTTCATCATCAAAATATTGGTTTTTATAGCTTAAAAGAGATTGTCCATTTATTTCTAAACATCGATAGTCGTTAAAAAGATTAGGTAAAATTTCAAATAGAGATTCTTTGCTTAAGACAAATTTAGTATCTACCCGGTTCATTAATTTAACCTGATCCATTTCAGAAAGGCTACACTTTTGAAAGTTTTTTAATATATCTGAAAGAGTATTAGACATTATGGTAATTTACGTGCAACTTGATTAAAAAGTTGTAAGAATTAGAATAAAGTATTATTTTTTTACAATTTTAGCATTAAATATCTTTGCTCCACTTGCAATAACTTCAATAAAATACAAGCCAGAATCACCTGTGATTTCAAAATAAAATTGATGATTAATGTTTGAATTTATATTGGCTATTTGCTTGCCTTCAATATTTTTAATCATTATTGTTGCGTCATTAATTTGCTTAGTGCTTTCAATCTGAAACAGGCCGTTGTTAGGGTTTGGATGAATGTTGAATTTAATGTCTTCATTTTCAAAAAGAGATACAGGAGTGTTTTCTATTTTAGAAATCCCAGTGCTTGTTCCAACCCAAACGTTATCGTTCCCGTCAACATCTATAGATCTAACAACCGGTCCAACAAGACCATCGCTTACATCAAAGTCAGCCCAAAAGGATCCATTATATACTGCGATTCCTCCTTCTGTGACTAGGTAGTCAACATAAATTCCAGACCAAATATTGCCTTGTGAATCCATTGCAAGATCTTCTACAGGATTCAGGGTGTCTGGCGGCGGTAATGTCAACATAATTGTATGATTTTTAGTTAAAACATTTCCGCTGTTAAACTCCGAAAGGCCTTCTGCTGTTCCCGCCCATTTATTGTCTTGAGTATCAACAAGAATAGATCTTATTTTGTTATTTACAAGGCCATTTGATTGATTGTATGTTTCAAATGTTGAGCCATCAAATTTGATTAGCCCACCCAAACCACTTGCCAGCCATGCATCTCCATTAGAGTCAAAGTCAGTTTGGTTAATACCGCCAAAGGGAAGGCCATCATTCATGGTGTAAGAAGTCCATGTGCTGCCATCATAAATAGTAATTCCATCATAGTCACTAAACCAGATGCTTCCATCTGATTTTTCTGCAATGTGATTGATTCGATCATCACCAAGACCATTTGAAGTAGTATAAGGCGTCCAGGTGTTTCCATCATAAAGGCTTGCTCCAAAATCGGTTCCAATCCAAATGTTTCCGTTACTTAGTGCGCAAATTGCATTAATCGTATTGTTTACAATGCCAGAATCTATTGCGTTTGTATAACTGGTCCATGTTGTTCCATCAAATTTAGAAATTCCATTTTGTGTTCCAATCCAAACGTTATTATTGCCATCTATTGAAATGCAATTAACACTATTGTCAATTAATCCATCATTTACTGTGTAATTTGTGAAAGTTTGTGCATTTAAAAACGATGGAATTATAAAGATTAAAGAAAAGAAGATTTTCATTATTTAAAGTTTAATTATTTTTTTTGTTAAGGATGCCGTATTAGAATATAAATTTATGAAATAAATACCTTTCTTTAATTTATGGGTATCTATTTCTATTGTTTGATTTCCTAAGGGTATTTTTTGGTCTATTAAGGTTTTTCCTTCAATATTTAAAAGCTTTAGAGATCCACTTGTATTCATTTCATATTGAACTCTTATTTTGTTTTTGCTTGGGTTTGGATAACATTTAAATTTGATATTAAAAAGCTCATAATTCTCAGCAAAATCATTGTTTGCATTAAATGATGGCGTGTGTTTAGCAAATGGACCATAACCATTTGGCAGCCTTGCAAAACCAATATCTGCAGCTAATTCAGGGATTTTAACTGAATCAATAATTGATAAACTATCATATGAAAGAAAAAGAGCTTCTCCAGCAGCAGAAATTTTAAAATTTGCATGAATTCCATTTTGATCGCTGTCTTTATCTGCCCAAATTATCAAGTAGTTGTTGCTAGCAATTGTTTGATCGGGGAGAGGCCACTTTTTAAGGTTGCTGCTGTCATCACTAAGATAAAGTCCTGCCATTGATACATCAGAAAAAGTTGGGTTATAAAGCTCAATCCAATCGTCATAATCCCCACTTTGATCGGCCACAGTTGTTTCATTATTTGACATTACTTCATTTATAACAACATCTCCATTGCCAAGTTGATTTTGAATTAAATGGTATTCATAAGCAGCTCTTTTAGGCGAAAACCGACCAGAAGAATCATTTTCAGCATAGATGTAATATTGAATATTGTTGCTTGAATTTAAAATCATTCCACCATATATCCCGTCATTTGCAACGCCATCATTATGAAGTCCATCATCATACATATCCTTTTTGACAAATCTCTCATTAGAAGCAAAACGAGAGGCCAATAAAACGGTGCTTGCACCTGATATGTTGGCATTAATCCACACGGTGTCTCCAAGTGTAAAGTTTTGAGGAGAGTAATTTATTGAATCAATTATGGGTGCACCTAAAACTCCCGGGTAATTAGCAAGAAAACTGTCTCTGGGATTCATTAATTCAGTTATCCCTGGGTAGTCAATAAGATCTGTTACTGTATTGTTCAAGTTATTTAAAAAGTCAGCCCAAGAGTAAAACTTGTTGGTGTCATTTAAAACATGAATATTGGTTAATGCTTGAAAATAAAATGCCCTGTTGTAATAATCTTGATTTGTAAAATTCTCCTCCATTATGGTTCTTAGATGAGCAATATACATTCTTTTGTATTGATCATTTGTTAGCAGGTTTCTTATCAAAGGACGAGGATAAACAGAAACACTATTCACATGTGACAGGGGGTCTATAGTTTTGGCTTCATTTATATTAAACCCGTTGTAAAATAAAGAAGCGTCTGTAAATCTGAAGCTTCCAAAGGACATGTTTAAATCCCATAAAATAGGGTTAAACCTTCCGTTGTTGTCTTTGTATAAATAATAGTTTTGAGCATAACCAATATAACTATCAATATTTACCAATGCATAATTTAATGCATGCATCCAAAGAGTTCTGTCTACATTAAGGATGTTTTCAATGCTATCAGGGAAATTATTTAATGTGTCGATTAAAGAATAAAGGTCACTCCATCCATAGTCAGATTTCAAATCATAATAAGGATAGTAACTTGATGAATCAGTTCCGGGAGAATCCCCTAGGTTTGAGTTTTCTCCATTTAAATTTAGGTGCTCAGGGTTGCATTTAATAAAAGGATTTTCTCTAGATGAATAATGTTTTGAAAGAAAGTCTTTATTGACAGCTTCAACATTGGTGTATAGCCCCCAAAGGGTATCATTAATATATATGTTTGCGAAATTAGCCTCAGAACAAGGCATGTACTTCCTTCCAATTTCATAACTCAGCACCTCCCTTAAAAAAGAGGGGTCTTGTATTACATTACTTAATTTAATCTTATTGTGACCTCTGTGATTTTGATCATTAATAATGTAGTCAAGTTTGATGTTAAATGGGTTTTTAATTCTATTAACACTAACAGAGCTAAATCCTTTGTATCGAATACCCACACTATCATAATTGGCTCCATCAATACTAACAGAGCAAAGCAATCTATTTTCACCCCCTTCTATGTATAAACTGTCTAGTAAATGATCCCAGTTAGGTTCATTGAAATAAACTCTAATTTCACGGATACTGTCAATATTATAAAACCCTGTTTGAGCAAACAGGGTTTTACTTATTAAAACCAGTGAAAAAAGAATTCGATAACGAAACATTATTTATTTAATGATATTTTTTTAATGACCAGTTCACCACTTTCTTTTTCAATAATTACATTGTAAAGGCCCGACGAATAACTTGATAAATCAAACTCTTTTTGTTTGCTTTCCAAAATGATTTTACCAAATGCATCGATGATTTTAATTTTAATAAGTGAACTGCTTAATCCATAAATTGTAAAAAGACCATTGCTGGGATTAGGGTAAATATTAATTTTTTCATCAGCAAGATTGTTTAAGTCAACCATACATGGGTTGTTTAAAAGTGTTATGATTCCGGGGTAGTCACATTCATATCTAAAGGCTTTTGCTGGTCCACCCCCATTGTATTGCCAAATGATATTATTTCCTGTTGGATCTGTTTCATACATAATTCCAGCACCTCCTTGTCCACCTGAGCAGTTTACAAAAATATTTCCATTTGACATTCTATTGGATGCGGATTGTCCCGGTGCAGAATATGCACATGTATATCTCCAAGAATAACTAGTTGGTTCAAATGCTTGTCCTGGTGTTCTATTATATGTATATCCGTTTCCTGCAGAACCAGTTGCATCAATTGCGTCAATTGTGGATTGGTTGTTGCCCGCACCTTCGTTGTTGAAAACTTGAAGAAAGCCAGCGTTTGGCCTTCCGTCATTTTCAATCCACCTAACATCGTGAACTGCATCAGGAATAATCTGAGAGCCGCTTGTATTGTAGTTTGAAGGGTTTCCCCATCTGTATAAAATATCACCTCCCATTCCAGAGTTTCCTCCTGAATGGCTAGCTGCTTCAGCTGTAGATGTACTGTGATCAATTACATAGATTTCACTAGCAAATCTTGAAGAAAATGCAATTTGATCAAGGTCAGCATTGTAATCAACTCCATTTACATGAAACCAATCACCACCTCCACCTCCAGGGCCACCTCCGGGGCCTCCTCCTTGGCTTTGAATCATGTTGATGTCTATGAGTTGAGGATTGTCTGCGATGTTTCCATAGCTGGGTTTGTTGGGGTCAACATCTTGAATTAAATGATCCCAAATGTGCCATTCCCAAACAATAGAGGCAGATCCATTTCCGTCAGGTTGAAGTTCAACAAAGTGCGTAGGCCATTTGTCTGAATTTGTACTGTAACCTGCTGCAGTTACCTGATTTGCAGTTTTTACTTCCCACGCTGTTAATAAAACGTTATCACCAATAAGACAGATGTCATGATGTTGACAATGATTGGAGTTTGAATAAACGTATTCCCAAACAACGCTTCCGTTAGGATCTATTTCTTGAACCATTCCTCCAATTGCAGCTCCATTTAGTTGGTTGTTCGAATATTTTCCTCCTCGAACAATGTTTCCATTTTCTTTTAAAAGAACAGTGTAATTACAAGCCACATTACAATTCCATGTATGGGCAATATTTCCATCTTTATCAATTAGATAGGTGTTGTTGTTATTTTGTCTATTGTATAGCGCATAACCATCAAAAGTTTGAGCATGGTATGTCGACAATAATGAAAAAGCGATTACAAAAGAATATTTCAAAAAGTTCATGTAAATTCAGTTTTAAATTTGTGTTAAGTTAATATTATTAAGCATAACTTTTGACGCTTAATTATAATTTATCTTGTAAAAAAGTCCTATTCATTGTATCTGCTTAAGCTTTATTTGTTTTTTGATATAAATAAGCAAAGGGAAACAAAATCATCAACAGAGAGCTGTTCCGCTCTTTTTTGTTGAAATGGAAATTCTTTTTCAGGTTTATTATAAATACTTTTCAAAGCATTTTTAAGTGTTTTTCGTCTCTGATTAAATGCAGTTTTCACTATAAGTTTAAATTCGCGTTCATCACATGGAAGTTCTTTTTCTTTGTTTCTAATGCATTTTATTACTGCAGATTTTACTTTTGGAGGGGGAGCAAAAGCGTTTTCATTAATAGTAAAGCAATATTCAACATCATAATAAGCCTGCATTAAAACACTTAAAATTCCATATGTTTTGGATCCTGGGTTTGCACAAATTCTTTCAGCAACCTCTTTCTGAAACATACCAATCACTTGATTTATTTGCCCCTTATAATCTAGGCATTTAAATAAAATTTGAGAAGAAATGTTGTAAGGGAAGTTTCCAATAACACTAAAATCTTTATGGGTAAATAGTTTGTCAAGATCGAACTTTAAAAAATCACCATGAATAATATGATCTTTATTTAAGTTTATGTTTTCATTTAGAAAGTTTACCGATTCAATATCGTATTCAATGCAAAAAAGCTCAATTTCTCCAGGTTTAATAAGGTGTTTTGTCAATGCCCCCATTCCAGGGCCTATTTCTAGTAGGATGTTTGAATCATTATTTTCAGAATAAAGCAGTGCGATTTTTTTACAGATACTGTCATCTTTAAGAAAATGCTGTCCTAAATGTTTTTTTGGTCTAACGAGCGCCATCAAATTTTTCTATTACTTCAAGAAAGGTTCTGAATGCAGCAAATTTCCCTGCAAATAACTTGTTGTGGTCATTTTGAAGAGCAGGAGAAAATGTTTTTTGATAATGATCCATTTTTTCTTTGGACTCGCATGTATACATTATTGCATAAGTTTTTCCTCCTTCTTCTTCGGCTTTAATTCTTGAAATGGTACACTCTAAAAAACAATTTGTTTTTAAAACATCAGGAATATGGGTTTCTCTCATCCAACTTAGCCACTTTTCTTCTGAATTTTCGTCGATACTTATTGTAACGTTGTAAAGAATCATGTTTTTTATTTAATATAACGATAGTCGTGTCCACTTTTAATATTTTGCAGTACAGAATAGATTAATCTTATACAGTTTTCAACATCATCTTTGTGAGCCATTTCAACTGTGGTATGCATATATCTTAAAGGCAAAGAAATAAGCGCACTTGTTACACCCTCATTCGAATAGGCAAAGGCATCGGTATCTGTCCCTGTTGATCTTGAAACCACTGCTCGTTGAAAAGGAATCTTATTCTTTTGAGCGGCAACAATTATAAGTTCTAAAAGATTGTTTTGCACAGCAGGTCCATAGGTTAAAACAGGTCCTTCGCCACATTTAGTATCTCCTTGCTTAATTTTATCAAGCATTGGT
>NZQU01000105.1 GCA_002696025.1 Crocinitomicaceae bacterium | reverse complement strand
CAATCCTGAAACAGGGCTATCAGTTTTCAAGTATATTTTAGAGCGAAAATATTTTAAGGGTTATTGGGACCAATATGAAATAAGTTTTGATTTATTTAATTCAGATGGAAAATCATTTTTTGATAACAATAAAAATCCATTTCAAAGCTTAAATCAAATTATAGAAAGTAATAGTGTTAAATCTGAGTATAATGAAAACTTGTTTTATGTAAAAGATTTTAAACATCAATTAAGTTACATTGCCAAACAAAAAATATATAATGACAGCAACTCTATTTATTATTTAACAGCAAAATTTAAGTCTAAAAAAATACCAGAAGGAATTGGTTTTCCTCGCTTATTAATATCTTCCAATACTCTGACTTTTCCTGAAATAGATAAATATTCAATAGCAAAGTACCACCAGTCAAAATTAGTTTCAAAACATGGGCGATATAGCTATGCGTCAGCTTTTAACTATGGTGTAGACAATGTAAACAACAAAGAGTATCAAAAAGAGGGGTACAGCCATTATCAATTTAATAAGGGAGAAGAAGATGTAATTATTGTTTCTCGAAAAAATGTGACTTGGCTCGAACACATTACTAGGTTCACATATCTTTTTGCTTTTTATGGCTTTGTTTTGTTGTTTTGCTATATAATTAAGGGGATTAACATAAACTCTAATAAATTTAAATCCCTTGCTTTTAAAATTCAGGCGATATTGGTTTTGATTGTTTTTTCATCGCTATTAGCATTTGGCTGGGGAAGTGGTGTTTTTGTTAGAAATCAGTATAATAAGTATACAGCAGAAAATATAAGACAAAAACTAGAGTCCCTTGAACTTGAACTTAGAGCAAAGTTAGGCGAAAAGGAAAGTTTGTCTATTGAAGAGCAAGGCAACTATATGGGCATAGTATTATCTAAGCTATCAAGAGTATTCATTACAGATATTAATTTATATAATCCAAGCGGACACCTTCTTTCATCTTCTCAACCTAAAGTTTTTAATTATGGATTGATGAGTGATCAGATTAATGCCAATGCTTTTTATATGCTTAGATCTAAACAAAAGTCTGATTTCAGTCAACAAGAAGTAATTGGTAATTTAAAATATATTTCTGCGTATTTGCCATTTTATAATTCAAAGGGTAAATTATTGGCATATGTTAACCTTCAACATTTTGGACAGCAACAAGATCTAGAAAATCAAATTCAGAAGTTTTTAGTTTCTATTATTAATGTATTTATTTTGCTGCTTGTAATTTCAATTATTATATCTGTAGTTGTATCCAATTGGGTAACAAAGCCACTTCGTCTTTTACAAGAAAATATTTCTAACATTCAGTTTGGTTTAGGGAATCAAAAAATAAGCTATCATAAAGATGATGAAATAGGAACATTGGCCCAGCAATACAATCAAAAATTAGAAGAACTTGCTGATACAGCAGAACAATTGGCCAAAAGCGAAAGAGAATCAGCATGGCGCGATATGGCCAAACAGGTTGCTCATGAAATAAAAAACCCGCTTACTCCAATGAAATTAAGTATTCAGCAACTTAATCGGGTTTTTGAAAAAAGTGATACAGAATCATACAAAAAATTAGAGCGAGTAACCGCCTCATTAATAGAGCAAATTGATGGATTAACAAAGATTGCGAATGAATTTTCAAACTTTGCAAAAATGCCATTGCCTGAAAATGAGAAATTAAACTTGGTTGATTTACTTAAAAATGTAATTTCTTTGTTTAATCAGGAAAATAACATTGATATTTCATTTAGCACTGAGAAAGATCCAGTATTCATTTTTGCAGATAAAGATCAAATAATAAGAGTATTTAATAATTTAATTAAAAATGCCATACAGGCAGTTTCTGTTAATGAAGATGGAATAATTTCCATTAATGTAGTTAAAAAAGATTCCTTTTATATGGTATCAATTGAAGACAATGGATTTGGAATATCTTCAGATCAAAAAGATAAAATTTTTGTCCCTTATTTTACTACTAAAACGACAGGGACAGGTATAGGTTTGCCAATAGCAAAACAAATAATTGAAAATCACAATGGTGAAATATCTTTCACTTCATCAAGAGAAAGCGGAACAGTTTTTACAGTGGCCCTCCCTATTTATTCTTAATTGACTAATATTGTCTTCAAATCAATTCTATGAAATTATTTATTCCCTTGTTTTTTATATGCATATTAACTGCATGTAAAATTTCTCAACCATCAATCTCATCTCAAGAAGGCTATGTAGAGGAGGAGCTAGAGGTGGTTAGGGATACATATGTTCCTCTTAATAATCCTGAAAAAATAGAGCTTAAAAAAGATCCGTATAAAAAATCCAGAAAAATAGAGACTGATTTAATCCATACCAAACTTGAGGTTTCTTTTGATTGGTCAAGCTCAAGGTTACTTGGAAAGGCAAGTATAACAGCAAAGCCTCATTTCCATTCTTTAGACCACATTGAATTAGATGCAAAGGGCATGCAAATAAAACTTGTAAAACTTAATGAGAGAACCTTGAAATATAATTATGATGGCCTTAAGTTGAAAGTTCTTTTGGACCGAATGTATTCATCTAAAGAAAGCTATACAATTGAAATCGATTATGTTTCAAGTCCAAATGATATAGAGGTTAAAGAAGGAAAGGCAATTACATCAGACAAAGGTCTTTATTTTATTAATCCATCAGGGAGAGATAAAAATAAGATGCCCCAAATATGGACACAGGGCGAAACAGAATCAAATTCAGTATGGTTTCCTACCATTGATGCGCCAAATGCCAAGTCATCACAAGAAATTTACATCACAGTAAAAGACAAATATAAAACCTTATCTAATGGGATTTTCAAAGGGTCTAAATCTTATATTAAAGGATATAGAACTGATCATTGGGAGCAAAAAAAGCCACACGCACCTTATTTGTTTATGATGGCAATAGGTGAATTTGTAGAAGTAAAAGACTTTTATAAAAGAAAAGATGGCTCAAAAATGGAGGTGAGTTATTTTGTTGAAAAAGAATATGAAAAATATGCCAAAGATATCTTTGGAGAAACACCCAATATGATTGCTTTTTTTGAAAAGAAACTAGGTGTTTTATACCCTTGGGATAAATACCACCAAGTTGTAGTGCGTGATTTTGTTAGTGGTGCTATGGAAAATACTGGCGCTGTCATTTTTGGTGATTTTGTATACAAAACAGATAAAGAATTGTTAGATGAAAATGACCAGTCAACAATTGCTCATGAGTTATTTCATCATTGGTTTGGTAATTTGGTTACATGTGAGTCTTGGGCAAACCTTTCATTAAATGAATCTTTTGCAAACTACTCTCAATATTTATGGGATGAGTATAGATACGGAAAAGATGAGGCAGATTATCAAGCAAATATTGAAAAACAAAAATATTTTGATTCTGGTTTAGAATCTGGATATCACGACCTAATCTGGTATTATTATAATGACAAAGATGACATGTTTGATAACCACTCCTATAATAAAGGGGGTAGAATATTACATATGCTGAGGACTTATCTTGGAGATGATGCTTTTTTTAAGGGGATTCAATTATACTTGACTAATAATGCATACAGAGCGGCAGAATTTGCACATTTAAGATTGGCTTTTGAAGAGGTCTCTGGTGAAGACCTTCACTGGTTTTTTAATCAGTGGTATACCGACAAAGGGCACCCAATAATTCAAATCAAACAGACGAAATTTCAGGGTTTTCCAAACAAAGGATCTTTAGGGCCTAATACAGGAAAAGTAACACTAACAATTAGTCAAAAGCAAAACAATGATTACCCAACTTTTAAGCTTCCTGTTGAGGTAGCTATATTTGACGATAGAGGAAAAACAATTGAAAATATTGTGGTTACATCGAAAAAGCAAAAGTTTAATTTTTCCTATAAAGGAACGTTGAAAAATATATTATTTGATGACCAGCAGGTTATTTTAGGGAATATATATTCTGAAAAACCTAGAAGTCAATTTGTTCATCAGTTTTACAACTCAAAAAGCTATAATGCAAGACTAACAGGTTTAAAAAGAGCAACAAAGAAAAACAATAAAGAGAGTAATAAAATATTAATGGATGCTTTGAAAGATCCATTTTGGAACATTCGTCTAGAAGCAATTAAAATTATTTCTGGCTTTGGTACTGAGGTATTTGATAGAGCCCTGCCTTTCTTACATAAAATGGCAAGAGAAGATAAAAAGTCGATAGTTAGAGCAGCAGCATTAAGGTTAATCAATCAAAATGGCGAATATTCAGAAGGGGATTGGGAAGATAAGTACCAGTTAAATTTTGATTTAATTAACAGTGATTCTTCTTATTTGGTTGTTTCTGAGGCTATTTCTGGGGCATCCAAATTGAATCCAGACACAACATTAGAAAGAGCGTCTAAACTTGAAGAAACACCATCTATTAAGCTTAGATTTGCGATTGCTGATTTATATCTCCAATACGGATCTATTGATCAATTTTCTTTTTTTGAAAGTCAGTTAATGGAATCAAATCTTGCTTTACAAGAGGGGCTTGAAATTCAAATGTTAAGTATATTGATTCAGTTTTCTCTTAAGCAGAAGCAGATCGTTCTTTCTTTAAACAAATGTTATTCATTAATATTTTATTTGCAAGTTAAAGGTACAGAGATTACAAAGTCATATATGCCTCAAATAGTCGATTATTATTGTTCTTATATTTCAGAACTTGAAAAAACACCTGAAAATAAAGAAGAATTAGAAAGTTTACTTAAGAAGTATAAAGGGTTGAAATAATTAGCTATAATTATTGTAAATTCAATTCGTTATAAATAAGTATGCGGATTCTTGTTTTTATAGTAATTGTATTTTGTTCTTTCAAAAGTGTTTTTTGTCAACAATCCGTATTGCGTTTTAATTTCAAAGATTCCAAGGAGACTTTTGATTTTCCTGACTCAATATTTCAATCAAAAAAACAAGCCTTAAATAAATTAGATGAATACTATGTTGAGATGATTGACAAAGGCTTTCTTCTGTTTTCATATGACTCTATAGTGCCTAGTGATTCTCTGATTTATTGTTATGTCTCTGTTGGTGAAAAATTCAACAAAGCAAGCCTTTCTGTTGTTTATGATAAAGGCTTTAACTCTAATTCAGTTCTTAAAATAAAAGACAAAAAATTAAAAGAAGACTTTACCCCAAAAGAGCTTTCAATCGCATTAAAAAGTTTAAAATCTAGGTTTTTAAATGAAGGCTATCCCTTCGTATCATTAAAGCTAGAAAATCAAAAATTGGACTCATTAAATAATTTAATTGCGGATATTAAAATTAATCCCGGGCCCTTGTTTCGATGGAAAAAGATCACAATTAAAGGAGATTCTTCAATTTCCAAAAAATACATAAGTGAACTGCTAAGTATAAAAGTAGGTAAGCGTTATGATGAGTCTTTACTAAGTAAAATTTCTTTAGAAATTAGTCAACTTATTTTTATAGAAGAAATAAAACCACATGAGGTTTTGTATACATCAGATGGGGTGGAGCTTTTTTTATATTTAAAATCTAAGCCATCGAGCTCTATAAACGGCGCAATAGGTTTGCAGCCTGACATAACAACTGATAAATATAGACTAGCAGGAGAGTTAACGGCACAGTTGACTAATTTGCTTAAAAGAGGTGAGCAAATTAAAATTAAATGGCAAGGATTAAGGCCTCAGACTCAGTCATTTTTTGCCAATGCAAACATTCCTTTTTTGTTTAATACTCCATTCGGACTTGGAGGAGATGTTCTTTTTTATAAGCGAGACACTTCATTTTTGGAAATTAAATCCAACTTCAATGTTCAATATTTTTTAGGACAAGGGTTTTATTTAAAAGGGATTTATCAATTCTACAACAATCAACGTCTTCAAACAGCTGCATCTAATGGTCAAAATTATAGTTCCATAACATCAAATTCTTATGGTCTTTCAATTAATAAAAAGAAAATAGATTATTTGCCAAACCCTTCGAGAGGTTTTGTTTTAAACACCAATTTTTCATTAGGAAACAGAGGTGTTTCCGATAGTTTGAATCAAGAGTCAAGTAAATCTATTTATTTAAAAACACAATTTAATTTAGAGTTTTTTGTGCCTTTTTTTAAAAGGCATATTGCTCATTTTTCACTTAAAGGTGAGCAGGTTCAATCGGAGGGGCTATATGAGAATGAATTAACAAGATTTGGCGGCTTGAATTCTTTGAGAGGGTTTAATGAGGAAGAACTTTTTTCAAGTGCTAATTTGTGTTATTTAATTGAGTACAGGTTTTTAGTTGATAGAAATTCAAATGCCTTTGTTTTTTTTAATCAATCTTGGTATGAAAACAATGCCAATCAAAGTTATTACAATGACATGCCTTATGGTTTAGGAGTTGGGTATTCATTCGGATCAAAACTAGGCGTGTTTTCTGTTATATATGCAATTGGGAAACAAATGGACAATCCCTTTGAATTAAGAAATGGAAAGTTACATGTTGGCTACACCTCTTATTTTTAAGCTTGATGTTTTTCTCGGATGCTATTTCTTATTTCCTTCATAAATCCAGAAGCATAAACAAAATCTGAAACCTCTGCATTCTTTGTAGTAATAATACTGCTTTTGCTGCCTTCCCACCAGTTTTTACCCTCATTAATAAAAAGAATATTATCCCCAATTTCCATGACACTGTTCATGTCATGAGTGATAACAATAGTAGTCATATTAAATTCATAGGTAAGCTCTTTAATCAAAGAGTCAATTTTTATGGCAGTTTTTGGGTCTAATCCCGAGTTTGGTTCATCACAAAATAAATATTTTGGATTCATTGCAATTGCACGGGCAATACCAATTCTTTTCTGCATACCACCACTACATTCTGCTGGAAAAAGCTTGTTTTTTCCATTAAGGCCAACAACATCTAAGCAAAAATTAACACGGTTAATCATTTCTTTAGATGACATTTTCTTAAACATAATTAAAGGAAATTTTATGTTTTCCTCAACNGTCATGGAGTCAAAAAGGGCAGACCCTTGAAACAGCATNCCAATTTCTTTTCTGATTTCTTTTTTTTCAGATGGCTTCATCTGGCAAAAATTTCTTTCGTTAAACAAAACTGATCCCTNATCAACTTCATGAAGCCCCACCATNCATTTAGCAAGNACAGANTTTCCTTGTCCAGATTGACCAATGATTAAGTTNACTTTTCCAGGATCAAACTTAGATGATACATCAAAAAGAATTTGATTGCCNGCAAATGATTTNTTTATGTTTTTAACTTCAATCATTAAAAGAGAATCATTTGAGTTAGTAGAAAATTAGCNATTAAAATACCAACGCTACTTGTTACAACAGCCTGAGTTGATGAAGTTCCAACTTCTATAGACCCTCCTTTTGTGTAATATCCAAAAAATGAGGAAACAGAAACAATTATAAATCCGAAGACAACACATTTAGTAAGGGCATACCAAATGTTTCCGACTTCAAAAAAAGAACGCAGCCCCAAAACATAGGTTTCGGTTGATACTAGTCCAGAAAGAGTTAGGGCAACCCATCCACCAGACATGCTAAGCGCCATGGACAGGATAATTAATATTGGAAAGAATAAAATAGCAACAATAATTTTAGGCAATACGAGGTAATTAAGGGAGTTAACACCCATAATATCTAAGGCATCTATTTGTTCTGTTACTCTCATGGTTCCAATCTCAGATGCAATGTTTGATCCTATTTTACCCGAAAGAATTAAAGAGATAACAGTTGGAGAAAACTCTAATATGGTACTTGATTGGGTGATATAACCAACAGTATAAGCGGGCAACAAAGGGCTGTCCATATTAGATGCTGTTTGAAGCGCGATTACTGCTCCGATAAATACTGACATTAAAGCGACTAAAGGGATTGATCCTACTCCAATTTTTTGCACTTCCGCCATAAAGCTTTTTCTAAAAACACTTCGTTTTTCTGGGAAACGAAATACCGAGGAAAGCATTATAAAATATTGACCGAAAGAAATTAACAACTTCATAGATGCTAAATTAATGTATATTTTTTTCTTTTTTATAATCTTTACTTATTATAGCTAAATCAGATTTACTTATTTTTGATTGATGGGTTTAAAAAAAGTAGATAATGCAAAGTTAATGGAGCGTGTATTTTCTCAATATATACCCCGTCCTTTTGTTGCTTATTTAGTTGATTTATACAGCTCGGTTAATGTAAGCTTGATTATTAAGAACCCAAGAAAAACAAAGTTTGGAGATTTTAAACCTTTAAAAAAAAGCGGATGGAGTCAAATAACAATCAACAACAATTTAAATGAGTATGGGTTTCTAATTACGGCACTTCATGAGTTTGCTCATTTGCTTGTTTATGAGAAGTATAAAAATAAAGTGCATCCACATGGAAGTGAATGGAAGAAGGTTTTTAAAAAACTTTTATTGCCTATTTTAGAGGCAAATAAACTGCCCGAGGATATTCAAAAGCCATTACTTACAAGTATTTCAAATATAAAATCGTCTACATGTTATAATTACGATTTATACAAAGCAATTCTTAGTAGAGATGAGCCAAACAACTTGTGTTTTCTAGAAAAAATTGAAAATGGAGAGCAATTTCAATTTAATGGCCTTACCTTTGTTCGAGGAAATATAAGAAGAACAAGATTTTTATGTACTGAATTAGAAACAAAAAATAAGTTTTTGTTTCATGGCTTAGCAAAAGTAAAAGCACTTTAAAATGACAAAAAACATTAATTCATACGGTTTAATAATGGCGGGAGGAATTGGAAGCCGTTTTTGGCCAATTTCAACGCCAGAAAAGCCGAAGCAATTTTTAGATGTTTTGGGATTAGGAAAAAGCTTGCTTCAAATTACCTATGAAAGACTTATCCTGACAATACCGAAAGAAAACATTTATATTTTGACTAATATAAAATATTCTGATATTGTACTTAATCAGCTTCCTGAATTAACCAAAGATCAAATTCTTGCAGAACCAGAGCGAAAAAATACAGCACCATGTATTGCATATGCCTCTGCTAAAATACATTCAATTAACCCAAAGGCAAACCTTGTTATTTCGCCATCTGATCACTTAATAATTAATGCAGATAAATTTTCAAATCAATTACAAATTGCCATCGATGAATCACAAAAAGACAAATTGGTTGTTTTGGGGATCAAGCCAACGAGGCCTGATACTGGATACGGTTATATTGAATTTGATAATAACTTAACAGCTTCAGCCTCAGATGTTGTTTCCGTAAAGCAATTTTGTGAAAAACCAAAGCTAGAAAAAGCTCAGGAGTTTATTTTAAAGGGCAACTTTTATTGGAATGCAGGGATTTTTGTTGTTGGAACTAAAACGATTTCTGAGCTTTTTTCAAAATATGAAAATGAACTATATAATTCATTTTTTAACACAAATGATTATTGGACAAATAAAGAAGAGGGGTATATTAAAAAAGCATTTTCAGAAAGCAAAAACATTTCTTTTGATTATGCCATAATGGAAAAAGCGGAAAAAATTTCAATGGTTCTAACAGACTTTGACTGGAGTGATTTAGGCTCTTGGGGAAGCATTAAAGAGCATGCTGCATCAGATGATAAAAAAATGTCTCTTATTAATGGGAACATAAACTATTTTGACTCAGAAAACTGTCTTTTATATGGCCAAAAACACAAAACATATCTTATTGAAGGGCTTAAAAATCATATTTTAATTGATTCAGAAGATAAGCTTTTACTTATTCCTTTTGAAAATGAAGGAGCGCTTAAAAGTAGATTAAAAATAATAGGAGAGAAGGTATAATTATGACACTACAAACGACATTGATTTTAGTATTAATAGGAATTCTTGCAGGAGTTTTAAGTGGGTTTGTTGGGGTAGGAGGAGGAATTGTAATTGTTCCCGCCTTGGTTTATTTTTTAGGGTTTTCTCAACACACAGCTCAAGGGACAAGTTTGTTTATATTATTGTTGCCAGTTGGTTTTCTGGCTGTAATGAATTACTATAAAACAGCAAATATCAATTGGAAGTTTGGGCTTATTATTGCTATTTGCTTTGTCTTTGGAGGGTATATTGGCTCAAAATTAGCAGTTAAAATATCACCGGCCCTTGTTCGAATTATTTTTGGTTTAGTAATGGCATATATATCAATTTTAATGATTTTTTCTGGTTATAATTCTTTCTTTTCAAATGAATCCTGAGCTAATTTCTCATATAAAGACACGATCTAAAGAGCTAAGCCAAAAGGTTATTCAATATCGTGAGCATATACACCAAAACCCGGAACTTTCTTTTCAGGAACAAAACACAATGGAATATGTATATGATGTCTTAAATAAATTAAATATTTCGTGTTTAAAAGGCATTGCCAATACAGGTGTTGTTGCGATGATTCAAACAGATGAGAATAAAAATAATCCCTGCATTGCTTTACGAGCTGATTTGGATGCACTTCCAATTCAAGAACAAACCAATAAGCCGTATTCCTCTATAAAACCTGGATTAATGCATGCTTGTGGACATGATGTGCATACTTCAATATTATTAGGTGTAGCTGAAATTCTAAATGAGATCAAACATCTATTACAAAATCCTATTAAATTAATTTTTCAACCGGGTGAAGAAAAAACCCCTGGAGGAGCAAGTCTAATGATTGAAGCAGGGGTATTAGAAAACCCAGTTGTTACCGAAATGTATGCGCTTCATGTTTTTCCCGAATTAGCGGCGGGTAGAGTTGGTTTTAGATCTGGACGCTACATGGCATCATGCGATGAAATATATATTACAATTAATGGAAAAGGAGGTCATGGAGCAATTCCAAATGAATGTATAGATCCAATTATTACAGGGGCGAACATTGTTACTCAATTGCAACAATTGATAAGTAGAAATTGTGATCCTAAAATACCAAGTGTTTTAAGCTTCGGTCATTTTGAAGCTTTAGGAGCAACAAATGTAATTCCATCCAAAGCAATAATTAAGGGCACATTTAGAACAATGGATGAGCAGTGGAGAGAAAAAGCTCTCGTACAAATAAAATCTCAAGCTGAAAAAATAGCTTCTGCAAATGGCGCATCTTTAGATATTGATATTTCTAGGGGTTACCCTTGTTTGGATAATGATATTGCGCTTACTGAAAAACTTTATTTAAAAGCAAAAGGTGCTTTAGGGAGTGATAATGTGATTGATTTGCCTATTAGATTAACTTCTGAAGACTTTTCTTTTTATTCTCAAAAGATACCCGTCTGTTTTTTTCGTCTAGGCGTTAGAGATGAATCAAAGGGTATTGTTCATGGTGTTCACAATTCCAAATTTGACATTTCATATGATGCCATTCCGGTAGGAATTCAAATGATGTGCCTAGCAGCAATATAAATGATTTATTTAATCAAGTTTACATGTCCATTGAAAGGGAACTTCCCATTATCAAGAGGGTCTTTAAATAAAATGGTCCAAGTATAAGTGCCATCTTGAACAGGCACTCCTAAATAAGTGCCATCCCAACCCAAAGTTGGGTCTTCGGTTACAAATACCTGCTCTCCCCATCTATTGTAAATTCTAAATTCATAAGTACCGTCTCTAAATCCAGCTGTTACAATTGGTAAAAAGATATCGTTTAAACCATCTCCATCAGGAGTAAAAGTATTGGGAACATATAAAATAACTTCATCGTTAATCTTAACAAGCATTGTTGCCGTATCAGCACATGGAATACCATCTTGTGGAATAGCAACAAGCATAACTTCGTAAAAACCGATATCATTGTAACTATGTGTTGGGTGAATAATAGAGCTTCCCGAACCATCCCCAAAATCCCAGACAAAAGTAACACCGTTAATAGATTCATTAGTAAATTCAAATACAGGATTAGCAATAGGTTGTTCTAAGTAATCTGAAGAGAATGCGGCAATAACAGGTTCTACATTAATAATATTCGGAATAGTTAGTGTGTCTGAACACCCTTCTAATGTTGTTGTTATTAATGTAACATCATATGTTCCATAATCATCATAGCAATTAATTACATCCCCTAATTGATTCGATGTTGTCCCATTTCCAAAGAACCATTGAACGGATGCACTTCCAGGGCTAGACATATCTGTAAAAGTTGGGCAGAATGGAAGACAGCCTCCGATATTCATGTTTGTAACAAAGTTTGCTGTTGGGTTGGGATTAACAGTTATGGTAATGTCTGTTGTGTCAGAACAGTTATTTCCATCAGTACCTATTAATGTATAGGTTTCTGTGCCAACTTGAGGTATAAATCCAACGCTATCTGTTACACCATTATCCCATGTATAAATAGCTACTGGAGTAGCTCCAGAACCCCATAAGGTTAACATGTCATTTTCACAAAGAGCAGTAGCATTTGCATTGGCTGTTATGTTTATAAAAGGGTGGACTATAATTTGAACAGTATCACTGTTATAACATCCTGTAGATGCATCATAACCAATAACAATATAATCATCAGTATAAGGAGGTATAAAAGGAACCCCATCCACTATACCTAAACTAGGCGGGGTAATGTTATCCCAAACATAAAGATTTGCATTTCCAGTTGCCGACAAAGTTATTGGGAATCCATCACAAATAGCACTATCTGGACCAGCATTGACAATCGGGGGTGGATCAAGAATGTAATTCACGACAACGGTGTCACTGTTTTGACAAAGGTTTGTGTCTGTACCAATTACAATAAAACTTGTGGTATCATTTATAAAGAAAGGAGTACCATTTGTTCCTGGCGTCCAATCATAACTAACAGCTCCAGAACCAAAAGGAGTGTAAGGCTGACCAAAACAGAGAAGTGTGTCAAAACCAGCAAAAACTTGAGGAAGCGGATAGACAGTGATTGAAAATGTGTCATTTAATCCAAAGCAACCATTAAGCTCAGGTGTTACAATAATTGTTGCGGTTTCAATCGAAATACCTGTATTGATAACAGCATAAGATGGAATGGAGTCATTTCCACTAATATTTAAACCAATAGATGAGTTATTGTTTGTCCAATTGTATGTGTTAGAAGGCATGTTTCCAGTAAAGTAAATGCCATTAATAGAATCATTAGCACACAAGTCTTGATTTAAGGTTGGATCAACTATAGGCATAGGTCGAACAACAATTTGGAACGTGTCATTTATACCGCCGCAACCTCCAATGTCTGGTGTAACAATTATGTCACATGTTTGTAGCGTGGTTCCTGAGTTCGCTGCTGTAAATCCTGGTATAGTATCAATGCCATTTCCATTAATTCCAATTGAAATGTTTGTAGCGGTCCAAGTATAGGTCGTTCCCGGATTTGGACTATTAAATGAAATAGAATCAACATATTCTCCAGCACAAACTGTATCATTTGAAGTGTTTACAATTGTGGTTGGATTTATTGTTATTGTCATCATTGTATCTT
>NZQU01000104.1 GCA_002696025.1 Crocinitomicaceae bacterium | reverse complement strand
TTATTGGTTTTTTGCCAAATTATGATTCTGATAAAGTTTATGACTCAGATGTTAAAAAACTTTTTCAATGGTATAACATTCTTCACAAATCAGGATTAATGATTTTTGATGAAAAAAGTGATAAAAAATCAGATGATGATTCTGTTTCTTCAAAAACAATAAAAAAATCAAGTCCCAAACCTAGTACATCACATAAAGCTAAGTCAAAATTAACTAAAACGTCAGCTGCAAAAAAATCTTCAGCTATAAAGACGGGTAGTTCAAGAGGTAAATAATATTTTTATGATTCTTAAAAGGAATGAAAGGCATTTTTTGCCTGAAAACTTTGATTTAAATAATTGGGATGATCTCAAACCATTTTATCAAGATTTAGATCAAAGAATAATTAAAAGTTCTAATGACTTTTCTAAATGGCTTCAAGATAAAAGCGAACTTGATGCTTATATTTCTGAAAACTTGGCTTGGAGGTATATCAAAATGACTATCGATACTAGTAATCAAAAGTATTTAGATTCTTATCAATACTTCGTTACAAAAATTCAACCTGAGATTATGCCATTTGATAATCTTTTGAACATCAAGTTAAGTAACTCACCATATATTGCAGATTTGGGTTTGTCAAAAGAATATGAGATTTATTTTAGATCTATTCAAACGCAATTGCAACTCTATAAAGAAGAAAACATTCCTATTCAAACAGAATTGTCAGAAATGAGTCAAAAATATGGAGCTATTTCTGGAGCTCAAAGTATTGAATACGATGGGAATGAAATTACTATTCAAAAGGCAAATTTATATCTAAAAGAACCTGATGAATCCATAAGGATTGACGTATATAACAAGATTGTTTATAGAAAGAAACAAGATTTCAAAAAATTAGATGATTTATTTTCAGATCTTATAAAAAAACGTCATCAGTTGGCTTTAAATGCTGGATTTGAAAACTTTAGAGATTATAAGTTTAAATCAATGGGGCGTTTTGATTATTCAATGCAAGATTGCTTTGATTTTCATGATAGCGTTGAAAAAAACATTGTTCCATTAGTTAAAAAAATTCAATTAGAAAAGCTTAATAAATTAGACAAAACTAAATTTAAACCTTGGGATACAAGTGTTGATCCTGAGGGGAGACAAGCCCTTAAGCCATTTAAAGATGTCAAAGAGCTTCTGAAAGGTACGATTTTAATGCTTGATAACATAGATCCTTACTTTGCTGATTGTATCGCTTCAATGGATGAAATGGGTCATTTGGATTTAGATTCTAAAAAAGGAAAGTCTCCTGGTGGCTATAACTATCCTCTATATGAAATTGGTGTCCCTTTCATATTTATGAATGCTGTTGGTTCTCATAGAGACCTTATAACTATGATTCATGAGGGCGGTCATGCCATTCATTCATTTTTAACAAGAGATTTAAATTTAACATCCTTTAAAGATGTGCCATCTGAAGTAGCTGAGTTGGCATCTATGTCAATGGAGTTATTAACTATTAAAAATTGGGATGTTTTTTATTCCAATAAAAATGATTTAAGTAGAGCCATTAAAGAGCACCTTGAGGATATATTAAAAGTCCTTCCCTGGATTGCTCAAATAGATGCATTTCAACATTGGATATACGAAAATCCAAATCATACCTCAGATGATAGAAGTCAATATTGGGTGCAGCTCTGTAATAGATTTGGAACAGGTTTAACTGATTGGGATGGCTATGAGGATGTTTTATCTAATTCTTGGCAAGGACAGTTGCACTTATTTGAAGTGCCATTTTATTATATTGAATATGGAATAGCTCAATTGGGCGCTATAGGAATTTGGAAAAATAGCAAGTTGCATTATGATAAAGCTATTAATGACTATAAGTCTGCGCTTTCATTAGGTTATACCAAGACTATACCAGAAATTTATAAAATGGGTGGTGTTAGGTTCGACTTTTCAAATCAGTATATTAAAGAGCTTAGTGATTTTGTTTGGAATGAAATACAGAAGCTTAAATAAGCTTATTTGACCAAATTAATGAACCCGTGATGCTTTTCGTTTTTATGATCGATAAATAAATAAGTATAAACTCCTTCAACTAAAGCATTTCCTGCTTGATCAGTCCCATTCCATAGATTGTCATAATCCATACTTTCATATACCAATGTGCCCCATCTATTATAAATAAATAAAGTTGAATTTGGAAAAAGACCCAGTATCTCAAAATAGTCATTTGAGTTATCAGAATTTGGTGTGAAAATATTTGGAATTTTAATTTCATTAATAATACTGATATAGTAAGTAACTGAATCAATGCATGAGTTTGAATCTGAAATAATAAGTGTTACTGGGTAATCACCGCTCAATGAAAAACTATATGTTGGTTCGTAAATTAAATAGTTTTGACCATCAATAAGCCATTCTGAATTAATAAAATTACCTGTTGAAATATTTGTAAAAATTACAGTCTCATTCAATTGAGGGTTTTGAGGATTAAAAGTGAAATCAGCATTGATAGATGGAGGGTTGAAAATTGTGATATTTAATAAAGAATCTTTACATCCTAGAGAGTCTTCTATGAAAATACTGTAATTACCTGGAGATAAATTTTGAATATCTAAGGTGCTTTGAGATGTTCCTATCCAAACAATGGAAATAGGGGAGGTTCCACCATTTATATTAAGAAGATTAATGCTTCCATCTTGATTACAGTTCGGTTGAATAACATTGATATTAGATGAGTCAAGTGAAGGCTCTGGAAAATTATTGATGAATAGATTCAGAGTGTCGGCACAACCAACAGAGTCATTTACAATTACATTATAATTTCCAGGTGATAATAATGATGGGTTTAAACCCGTTAAGCTTGGGTCAGACCAAGTAATTTGAGAATAGCTTCCAGAAATGCTAAGTCCGTTTATTGATCCAAAAGGGTTAAAACAGGTTACATCATTAACGCTTAATTGTGAAGTGTCAATTTGAGGTCCAGAATAACCAGATATCAAATATGGTCCAATATTTACAGAACAGCTATTAGAATCAATAATAATTAAATTATAAGAACCAGGTTGCAATGAGTCTATATTTGCTGAAGTTAATCCTCCTGGGGTCCAATAATAAGAAAGTCCAGAACCACTGGCAGTAATCCCAGAAATAGATCCATTGGATTTGTCACAGTTTGAATTGTTTATAATTACTGAAGATGTATCAACAATTGGTCCTGGTATATAGTTGATAATATAGGGTCCTGAAGATACAGAACAACCATTTGAATCTGTAACAGTTAAAGTATAAGATCCGCTATTTAAATTTTGGGCATTTAATGAATTTCCACCACTATTTGACCAATTATAAGTTAAGCCAACTCCTGATGATGTAATACCATTAATTGAGCCTAATGTGCCATTGCATATTTCAGGTAAGGTGCTAAAACTAGTGCTATCAAGAGAAGGTGAACTAAACCCTTGAATATTGTAGGGTCCAGAAGTTGATGAGCAACCTACGGAATCATAAACAGTAAGCGAGTAGTTTCCGGGTGTTGCATTTAATAAATCAATAGTTGCTGAGTTTTGACCATTCCATAAATAAGAATAAGGGGGTGTCGATCCAGATACTGAAAGACCTGAAATTGAACCTGGATTTCCACATGTGGAATTTATGATGTTGGGTGTTCCAGAAATAATAGGAGGGGAGCCAATTGAAATCGTGACAGAATCCCTAAATGTTCCTGGACATATTCCAATATAATATGTTGTGGTAGAGTTAATTATTGGTGTTGTGAAAGAATTGCCTGTTTGAATTGGCGTTCCCCCAAAAGCTTGGTCATACCATGTTAAAGTGCCCGATGTGTAACCCAAAACAAGGGCATTTAGTGTGATGGATGAAGCAGTACAAATAGTGGTATCATTGATTGAAATATTAAAATAAGATGAGTTGCTAATTACATTTCCAATATCGCCAGCAGTTGATCCATTTGGTGGAAATTCAGTTAAATCTAGTGAATTTGTAACTCCTGAAGTGCCTCCAGTTATGTTAGATACAGGAGTGCCATTTGAAAATGAAATGGAACCGCCACCACCTCCACCACCAGGGCCACTGCCTTCNGGAGTTTGTCCAAATAAGTAAGTTAAGTTGNGATTGCCTNCTTTACCGCCTTTAGAATCTANAGTGATTGAATTAGGTATTGCNTGTGTNTTTTTTATATAAATTGTNCCTCCANCACCTCCACCACCAGCACCATCATTCCCTTTTTTGCCAAAGAAAACTTGTTCATTATTAGGATTTGAATTTTCACCTTCAAGTCCATTAGATTCAATTGTTCCATTACCTGTAATATTTCCATAAGATGTAATCATTACAATTCCACCTCCTTTTCCACCACTTCCTCCTTGATCAGAGTCTTGATCTCCAGCTCCACCGCCACCACCCATAAAAACTCTTGTTGAATCATAACTTAAAGGGTGTCCTCCAAGTCCACCATTTGGTTTTCTTGCATCTCCACTCCAAGCTACATTGTTTGGTCCAGTAACATTTGCATTTTGATTTGATTCTGAAAATGAATATCCACCTCTTCCCCCTCCAGGACTTGTTGAGTTGGCAAAGCCAGGATATTCTAGATTCCATGCTGTATTGTAGGCTGAGTTCGGAACACCTCTTCCGTTGTATGTTCCATTTCCAATATTAGATCCACCACCACCTCCAGAATTGTGCCAACCACCGCCACCACCACCATTAGCTGGAGCACCAGTGCCATAAATTGAATAAATATTGCTGTATTCATTAGTATATCCAGCTATTCCTTCACCTTTTCTACCTCCTTCAGAGTTGCTGTTTGATCCTAGAGCAGTACATCCATTTCCAGCGCCTGTTGTACAAATATTTAAAGATCCGGGTAAACCGATATTATCTGAAATACCTCCTCTAAAACCTTTTCCTGTACTGCTTATTTTAGCATTTGTATTGATGTTTAATTGTCCATCTACTTCAAGGCAGACAATACCTCCTGTTGTTCCATTCCAATCAGGACATGAAACAGATGTGTTTGAGGGAAGGCTAAGATTGTTGAATCTTGGAACTCTAATTATTTGAACTTTACCAGATATATCATAACTGTTTTGAAGAGGACAACTTAAATTGATTTGATTTGTACCAGATATACTTTCGACTTCAATTTGCTCAAATTTACCACAATTGTTATAGTTTAAAACTTGGCCCCATTCCCATGGATTTGTTCCCCATGTTGCACTAAAATAAATATTAGGAACTGTGTAGTTGCCTCCCCAACCAACTGTAGGGTATGTGTTAACATCTATAAGTGCTCCTTGAATTTGAATGATAAGAAGTAGATCCCCTTCTTCCACTGGATTGGTAAAAAAACCATTAATTAAGTTATTTAAATTTGTGTTTATTGTGATGTCTCCACTTTGGGCATTTTGATTAAGTGCACTATATGAATTTAGAATTATATTAGAGCCAGAAATAGTTTGGTCACCGTGCTTACCTTTTTGAGAGTAGGAGGAATTTGTCAAAAAGCAAATTAAAAGGAAATAAATTGTTTTTTTCATGAATTTGTTCGGAAATATGACGAGATAAGTTATATAAAAGTTGGTTTAAAAATCAATTTATTTTAAAATATTTGTAATAATATTTGAAACAGCAGGGCAAATAGTTGAATTCTTTATAGTTAAGTCGATAATTTGATGCATTTTCTTGCGATTGGTATGAGGGTATTCTTTACAAGCTAAAGGTCTTACATTATAAATACTGCAAGTATTGTCATCGTTTAAAAATGAACAGGGAGAATTTTTCAAAACATAATCATTTTTATTATCAAGAAATAACAGATCATTAATTAATTCATGCTCTTTCATTTTCAAAGATGAGGAAATTCGTTTAATATCTGTATCTCTAAAAATAGGGCTTGTTGTTTTACAGCAGTTTGCACATTCTAAACAATCTCTATTCTCGAACTCTTTTTGATGTTCAATTTCAAAAATTTGATCGATTTTTTTTTTGTCTTTTAGCGTAATTTTTGTAAGTAATTTTTTATTAGTTTTTTTATTACTTAAAGATTTGTTTATCAGATTTTTATCACTATTGTTCAAAATAATCAATTTAATTAAATCATTCCTCTAATAACACCTTTATCTGAGTTCTCAATAAAGGAGATGATTTGATCGCTTTCTTCTGATTTTTCGATAGAATCTTTTACTTGTTGAATGCCTTTACTAACATTAGAGTTTTGTATATAAATAGTTCTGTAAATATCTTCAATTTTTCTAATCTTCTCTTCATTATAGCCTCTTCTTCTGAGACCAACAGAATTAACTCCGGCAAAAGTCAATGGTTCTCGAGCGGCTTTTATGAAAGGCGGAACATCTTTTCTTATTAATGATGCACCTCCAATAAATGAATGCTCACCAATTTCAACAAATTGTTGAGCAGCAACTTTTCCTTCAAGTATTGCATAATCATTTATGATCACATGTCCAGAAATACCTGTATAGCTAGCTAAAATGACATGGTTTCCAATTTGACAATCATGTGCAATATGAACATAGGTCATTAATAAGCAATTGTCTCCAATTTTTGTACACCACTTATCTTGTGTTCCTCGATGTATTGTTACGCATTCTCTAATTATGGTATTGTTCCCTATTTCTACTGTGGTTTTTTCACCATTAAACTTAAGATCTTGTGGAATGATTCCAATCACTGCTCCTGGAAAAACTTCACAATTTTCACCAATTGTTGTACCAGGATAAATAGTAACATTTGGATGAATTTTTGTGCCTTTACCTATGGTGACATCTTCATAAACAGTAGAGAAAGATGAAATTGTTACATTTTCACCTATAATTGCTTTGTTTGAAACCTCTGCTAGTTTACTAATCATTGGACTTGATCTTTAATAATTTGAGCCAACATTTCTGCTTCAGATACTAGTTGACCATTTACATAGCCTTTTCCTTGCATCTGTACGAGTCCCCTACGAATAGGAGACATTAATTTCAATTCAAAAACAATGGTATCACCAGGAATAACTTTTTGTTTAAACCTAACATTATCAATTTTCATAAAATAAGTTGAGTATAAATGTGGGTCTTCAACCTTACTCAATGCAAAAATACCTCCAACTTGTGCCATAGCTTCAACTTGAAGAACACCTGGAA
>NZQU01000103.1 GCA_002696025.1 Crocinitomicaceae bacterium | reverse complement strand
CCTCAACTTCAATTTCTTCTTCTTCTCCTCCAAGATCATCAAGTTCAGATACATCACCTTCAATCTCTAAATCAATCTCTTCCTCTTCATTTTCAACGCTATCAACATCTTCAGTGACGGGAGGTGGTATTTCAACTTTTGGAGGTATAATTTCTGGTGGTGGTGGTGGTTCTTCTTGTTCTACGTTTTCTTCAAATGATTTTTCTGATTTAGATGTTTTTAATTTCCCTTTTGAATCATCTTCACCAAGTGTTCCATATGAAAAAGAAGCCAATACGATACTGCTTATGTATAATAAGCCTATAAGCGCATTAGATATCTTTAATTTTTCAGTATTTGAATCTTTTGATTTTTTTAATTCCATAGCATTCTGAGTTTTGACTTTTGTAAAAACGTATCAAATTGTGTTCCAAATATAAATTTAATTAATTAAATCGTTATAATCATCAGCGTTTAATAATTTTTCAACTTCATCGCTGTTGTTCATCTGAATTTTAATAATCCAGCCTGCCTCATAGGGGTCTGAGTTTACAAGTTCTGGTTGAGTTTCCAATTCCTCATTGAATTCAATAACCTCACCAGATAAAGGCATAAATAAATCAGAAACAGTTTTAACAGCCTCAATTGAGCCAAAAACTTCTTCAGAGTTTAGTGTTTCACCTTCGGTTTCAACTTCAACATAAACTATATCTCCAAGTTCTCCTTGAGCAAAACTTGTTATTCCAATAGTAGCTATATTATCATTAATAGAAACCCACTCGTGGTCTTTTGTATAAAGTAAATTTGATGGTATGCTCATTGTTAATTTGTATTTGTCTAACAAAAGTAAAATAAAAATTAAAATCAATTGCCTTTGCATTACTTAAGTTTTCCATTTCAATTTTTTTAATTTCGTAATATGATTACATCTGATCAAATAAAAGACTTAAATAAAAGGGTAGAGGCAATACATAATTACCTTAAAATCCCCGAAAAAGAAATCTTGCTTAGCGAAAAGGAACTCAAAACTCAAGATCCAGAATTTTGGCAAAATCCTCAAAAGGCAGAAGATCATATGAAAGAAATACGCGGCATTAAATTTTGGGTTGAATCATACGTTAATATTAAAACCAGAATTGATGAATTGGTCATTCTATTTGATTTTGTTAAAGAAGAATTGGCAACTGAAGACGATCTTAGTAATGATTTTAAGAAACTTTCAAATCTTATTGAGGAACTTGAATTGAAGAATATGTTATCTGGTGAGGAAGATGTATTAAGTGCTGTTCTTCAAATTACTGCTGGTGCAGGGGGTACTGAGAGTTGTGACTGGGCAAGTATGTTGATGAGAATGTATGTCATGTGGGCTCAAAAGAACAATTTAAAGATTAAAGAGTTAAATATTCAAGATGGTGATGTTGCAGGGATTAAAACAGTCACTTTAGAAATTGATGGTGATTTTGCTTTTGGATACTTAAAGGGAGAGAATGGTGTGCATCGTTTGGTTAGAATTTCTCCATTTGATTCCAATGCTAAAAGACACACTTCTTTTGCCTCAGTTTATGTATATCCTCTTGTGAATCAAAAAATAAATATAGATGTGAATCCAGCAGATGTATCATGGGAAACATATCGATCCGGTGGAGCAGGAGGTCAAAATGTAAATAAAGTAGAAACTGCTGTAAGACTTAGGCATGAGCCTAGTGGGATTGTAATTGAAAATTCGGAATCTAGATCTCAACTAGCAAATAAGGAAAAAGCAATGCAATTGCTAAAATCACAGCTTTATGAAATTGAGCTGAGGCTGAAAATGGAAAAGCGTGAAGAGATTGAGGCAAGTAAGAAAAAAATTGAATGGGGTTCTCAAATAAGAAATTATGTAATGCATCCTTATAAGCTGGTCAAAGATGTACGTTCAGGATTTGAAACAGGAAATGTTGACGCCGTTATGAATGGAAATATTGATGATTTTTTAAAGGCATATCTAATGACATTTGGCAACTGATTTTTTTTGGCATACTTATTGACTAATCCTTTTTACAAATAACTATAAATCTTAAAAACTAATTATGAAAAATTTAAAATTCCTAACACTGGCTATGTTTATTCTTAGCTCAGTAACATTTTTTGCGCAAGACAAGAAATCCAAAACACCTGAACAAAAAGCCCAAAGCTTAACTGAAAAAATGCAATCAGATTTGAGTTTGTCTGCTGAACAGACTGATCAAATATCAATTATTAACTTGGGAATTGCTCAAAAAAATCATTCTGTTAAAATGAATAAAACAATGAGTGCTGAAGATAAGAAAATTGCAAGAAAAGAAAATCAGAAAGCTAGAACTCAAATGTATAAGGAAGTTTTAACAGTATCTCAGTTTGAAACTATGAAGAAACTAAAAAAACAAAGAAGGGCCAGTAGAAAGCCAGCCAAAGAAATCATTAAAGAAAATGCAGAGTAAACCAAATAACCATCTATAGTTAAAGCCATCATTTTTGATGGCTTTTTTTGTTTAAAAAAGTTTAAATAACATTAACTTTGTGATTTAATTTTTTAATTTGAAAAGTCTCAATATTTGGTTAAGTGCATTTAGGCTTAGAACATTACCACTTTCTTTGTCTGGAATTATAATTGGATGGTCAATTGCACTATTATATAATGTAAATGATTGGTGCATTTTTATTTTTTCAATTTTAACAACTGTTTCTTTTCAAATTTTATCAAATCTTTCAAATGACCTTGGGGATACAATCAAAGGTGCTGATAACAAAGATAGGGTTGGTCCATCCAGGGCAGTACAGGCAGGCTTGATTAGTAAAAAAAGTATGAAAATTGCTATTTATATAACTGGTTTTTTTTCAATCTTATCTGCTTTTATACTTATTATCCTTTCTGCAAAAGGAATGAGTAACTACCTTATTGTTGCATTTTTAGTATTTGCGGTTTTAAGTGTTTTATGTGCCATTACATATACCATTGGTAAAAATGCCTATGGGTATTATGGTTTTGGAGATTTGATGGTTTTCGTATTTTTCGGGTTGGTTTCTGTTTTTGGGTCTTTTGGTCTTTATTTCAAGTCTTTATCTNTTATTTGNCTNCTTCCTTCTATTTCATTTGGCCTTTTATCTGTTGCTGTTCTNAATTTAAACAACCTTAGAGANTGTATAAACGATAAAAAANGTGGAAAAAAAACAGTTGTTGTAAGGCTTGGTTTTAATNGAGCTAAAAGATATCATTATGCAATTTTGNTCTTTTCTTTTATTTCATACATCTTTTTTCTTTTTTCAATTAAAGAAGGTTTTTTTANGCCTTCACAAACAGAATCTTTTGCTGATCCTTATATAAAATTGTATTCCAATATTATTTATATTGGTTTGCTAGCATATATTCCTTTGATTTTTCATTTATTGAGAGTTTACAAATGCTCAGAACCCTATAAATTAGATTCAGAACTAAAAATAGTAGCGCTATCCACTTTTGCTTGTTCAATTTTAACTTGTATTGGCATAATTTTTAGTTGATATAAGATTAGATTTGCCAAATACTTAACGAGCTATGATTAAATCTTTGTTTTTTGCCTTTATATTACTTAATGTTTTTTGTTTATTCTCTCAAGATATTAGTTATGTTATTGAAGATGATGAGAAGTATAAATGTTCTATGATTTTGGAGGATTTGGATTATTTATCCAAAAAGTATGATAACTATGTTTTTCCAATGCAGATAGGGTATTCAGAATTTGGAATTCCATTAAAAGTAGTCAGAATTGGTCGAAAACAAAAAAGCAAGTATTCTATTTTGATGGTTGGAAATATTCATGCTAGAGAAGATTACAGTTCAAAGCTTGTAATGAAATTTATGAATCTTTACCTTATGTCAATAAATGGTGAGTCTAATCTTTACCCCAATGCTAAATTATATTTAGACTCATTGGATATCTATATTTTTCCATTAGCCAACCCTGATGGTTTAAAAATTGCACATGAAGATTGGGAGGGGATTGAAAAGCACAGGTATGATGTCTGTAATATGATTATTAAAGAGACCTTTGCAGAGTGGAAAGCAAATGGAAAAGGGATTGATCTTAATGATTCTTTTGATGATGGAAATCATCATGTGAAGCATGGTGGAAAAGGAGAAGAGACTCCTGCTTCAGAAGATTTTAAGGGAAATTACCCAGCAGAGCCTATTGAAACTCAATACATACAGAAGTTTGTTCAAAGTTTAAGGCCATTAATGACTATATCATATCATACTAAAGGTGATTTGGTTTATTGGGCAGATGCAAAAACACATGAAATGTTTGATGGTTTGGATACTGAAATAAATAATAAGGTTCTTGAGGTAAGTGGTTTTGAAGAAGTTGGTGTGTCCCAAAATCCAGAAACATACGGTTGTGGATTAGAGAATTATGTTCGAGCCAAAATGGGCTTACCGGGTAGTTGTGTCGAGCTTTCTAAATCTGACAACAACAGAAAACAATATGCAGATTCTTTGTTTAATAAATTGGTTTGGAGTAAATCAAAGCAAATACCTATGGTTTATATAAAAGAAGTTTTTCTTAGAAAAAAGAAAATTTTATCGATAAGTAAATCATTTACATTAAACAAGAGTGAAAACTAATTTCAGTTAACTACCTATACTTATAAAGAATCCAAACATTTTCTTAATTTATTTATATATTTATTCCCTTAAACCAATAAATAAATTAAAAACACATGAAAACAAAATTACTTTCTTTGATAGCTATAGTAGCTATAACTTTTACATCAAATTCTCAAATCAATGGTTATTCTGTTGGTCAAACTGTTGCAGATTTTACAGTTACAGATACTGATGGGAATTCCCATACTTTGAGTTCTTACACAAATGCTGGTAAATGGGTTGTTTTAGATTTTTTCTTCACAACTTGTGGCCCTTGTCAACAAACAACTCCAATTTTCAATGAATTACATGAAAAATATGGTTGTAATACAGGTGATGTTGTTTGCTTAACAATTAATACAGGTCAAGACAATGATGCTGCGGTTGTACAATTTGAACAAACTTATGGTGGTTCTTCTGCACATTGCCCTGCAGTTAGTGGTGATGGAGGCTCAGGTGCCGTAAATTCAGTATTTAATCCATCTGCTTATCCAACTTATTGTTTAATTGGTGCAGATATGAAGCTTAAAAATGGAGATATATGGCCTATAAGTGCTGTTTCTGATTTTGAATCTGCTTTTTCTTCTTCTGGTTTTAATCCAACACCCGCAGCATGCACAGGTGGTATCTCAGATGATTATGCATTTCAAAATATGAAGATTTATCCTAATCCTGCCAACCAGAGTACAACTTTAAGTGTTGATCTTCTTTCTTCACAAAATATAGATGTTCAAATTTATAATATGATAGGAATGAATATTTCTTCTTTTGTTGTTAACGGGATTGAAGGTAATAATGAATTTAACATCAATACTTCAAACTTATCTCGAGGTGAATATCTAATCAGATTAAACATTAATGGTTCTTTATCAAATCCAATAATGCTCAATGTTGTGAGGTAACTCATTAATAATTTCGTTTTAATAAAAGGAGTTGATTATTCAACTCCTTTTTTATTGAAAATCAAATATTTAAGTTGTTTTTATTAAATTTATTATTTAATTGTTAATAATTCTTTAATTAATTTTTATGATTCCTTTTTTAAATTCACTATCTTGTTAAAACAAATGTAAAATGCATTTCAATGGATGTTAGAGAATGTAAAGAATGTAAACATAAGTTATCTGGAAGAAAGGATCAAAAGTTTTGTAGTGACTACTGTAGAAATACCTTTAACAACAGATTAAATGAAGATGCCAATGCTTACGTCCGAAGAATCAATGCAATTCTAAGAAAAAACAGAAGAATTCTTGAGAAATTAAATCCTAATGGTAAGATTTCATTAAATACTCTAGCATTAGCTGAAGAGGGCTTTAATTTTCATTATTACACAAATATTTTTGAAACCAAAACAGGTAAAAAATATTATTTCTGTTACAATCAAGGATATACAAAAATAGGTAATGATCAATGTGTTTTGGTTTGGAAAGAAGACTATGTTAAATAGATTCTTTAAAGTTGATCTGAAATCTGTCTTAATATATAAATCCATTTAACCTTTTCGGATTTAACTTTGTCCTCTCTATTATTTAAAATTACAATGATTAAGTTTTTATTTGGGTTTAAATAAATATATTGCTTGTATAAACCTTTGGCCATAAAATCTCCATATTTCTCTAAACCTAAGTACCAAGATTTATTATAATATTTATTACTTCCTTTATTGGTATTATATTTAATTGTTTTGTTTATCCATTGTTTGCTAATTATTTGATTATCATTGTATTTTCCATTATTTAAATATAGATTTCCAAATTTTGCATAGTCAATTGATGTAGCACCTAAACAACAAAATGTTTTTTCAATTTTGTTTTTTTTATCTGTTGACCAAATAGCATGATTACACATGTTTAATGGCTCCCAAATTTTTTCTTGAAGATATATTGCTGGTGATTTTTTTGTCGCTTGTTTTATTACCAAGCCAAGTATTTGAGAGTTGACATTTATATACTCTTGTTTTGTTCCGGGCTTATAATTAAAATTTAATTTATTTAGTCCTTTGTATATGTCTGCTCCATAATAAATATGTGCATCAATTTTGATGTCATTTTTGATTCCTGATGTGTGATCCAAAAGGTGACTTATTTTAAGTTGTTTATAATATTCATGTTCACTAAGATGAGGTAGGTATTCATAAACAAAATCATTATTACTTTTAATAAATCCTTCATCTATAGCAATTCCAACTAATGCAGAAATAAATGATTTTGCTAATGAATAAGAAGGGTGTAAGGTGTTTTTATCAGTGCCCTGACCATAATATTCATATTTAATTGTATCATTTTGTATGATAAGAAAGCTTCTTACATTGTGTGTAGGTGTAAAGTCTTCAATACTAATAAAGTTTGGTCTTCCGTTTGAACAATCATTGATCATTATTTCTTTCCCATAATTATCTAATGACCTTTTAAACGTAGAACAATTTCCTGAAGGATTGATTTTTTTATAAGGAAAACGTTTGATATCCTTTTTATCAGGATGAAAAAGAAATAATGAACTTATAGGTACACAAGAAACAATTAAAATTGAAAATAATGAATAAAGAAGTAACTTATAAATAAGTTTCATTAAATTTTTATAATTATTTGTAAACTATAAACTTAACTTGTATGAAATTCTTTTCATTATGAACCCTTAGATAGTAAATTCCATTACTAATGATACCATCTGGATTGATTATTGGCGTATTTGCATGATGGCTGCCATAATAAATTGCTTTTCCATTGATATCATATATTGAATACTTTTCTCCGTTTTTAAGCCCTTTAATAGCAAATGAACCGTTATTAGGGTTTGGAATGACTTTGATTAGGTCTGCATTAACAGAATTAATACTTAAACATTCATCAACATAGATATTTATTACAGCAGTTCCAGTACATGAGTTTGAATCTTGATAGGTAGCTGTAATGGTATGTGATCCTGGCCCAGCAATTGATGGGTTAAAAGAGCCATTAGAGACTCCAGCACCATTAATATTGCTATTTGAGGGGGTAACAGTAAGGTTGACAGGATCTCCATACAAACAGACTGTATCATTAGAGAGGTTTGAACTTAAAGTTACATTAGGAATTGCATGAACATAAATATAGTTGTATTGATAGCTATCATTTCCTACGGAATTACTAACAACTAAACTAACAGAATAGGTACCTGGAGATGTATAAATATGTGTGGGGTTTTGATCGGTTGATGTAACTCCATCTCCAAAGTTCCAGTTCCAAGAATTAGGAATGTTATTTGAAAAGTCAGTAAAACTAACTACATCACCTAAACAAATACTGCTTGAATTAACAGTGAAATTGGCAACAGGAGCCTGATTTCCTGAACCATTATTATAAAAGATTTTAAAATCATCAAAATAAAAGCCGTCTTCTTTGACACCTCCATCGGCTTCAAGAATAAAACGTACTTTAATGATTTGTCCTAAATAGTCGCTAAGACTTATTTCCTCTAAAACCCATGTTGCTTGAGTTCCCTCGTATACAGGTTCGTTATTTGGCTGTACACTTCCATTTGCATTGGTTCCAGGTACAGTATAATTACCACATTGTCCAATCCAAGTGTTTCCATTATCAGTAGAAACCTGGAACTGAGTGTAATCATAATCTGCTTCAATGTCCCATTTAGCGTAGAATGAAGCCATTGCA
Source organism: Crocinitomicaceae bacterium (assembly GCA_002696025.1). Taxonomy (GTDB): domain Bacteria; phylum Bacteroidota; class Bacteroidia; order Flavobacteriales_D; family Crocinitomicaceae; genus UBA952. Next base: position 821 of record NZQU01000103.1, on the reverse strand, counting down.
GAACTGGCATTTGATAAATCAATATCAGATGAGTACATCATTGTTTTAGTAGAGTTATTATTGTAGTTTCCATTTGGTGAATCAGTGAAAGATTTACTAGGAGATACATAGGTTGCATTGGTTGTTGACCAGTTTCCTGTCCAGTTTGTTGTATTATTGGCATCTTCAACTATTTGTAAAGCTATAGCTCCATATGTTTTGATAATTGTATCTTTTTTTACCCATGAACCATTGTCTGTTTTAAGAATGTACTTTATTTCATCACCAAATTGAATTGATGGATTTAAGGTGTAAGAAATAGTTCCAGAAGCAGTTTCTCTAAGATTGATGTTATAGCTAACGCTATTTCCAACAGTTTGAACATTAAGAATTGGTTCAATAGAAACATCAATAACACCGTTCTCCAAACCAAGCCTCTGCACTTCATGATTGAAATTCCCTGATGTTGTTGCTATAGTTGAAGGATCGGTTTCGTTAACAACGAGATATTTGTGAGGCATGTGACTTAATACCATATTTGAATAAACCATATTTGCACATGTTGACTCAATTTCTGCTTGCGGTTGCCAAAATGCAGTTCCAACTTCAGGCGTGTATGCAAAAATTGTATCTTTCATACCAACCCCAATGTCATCTTTGTACATGTAGTCATCAGAATCACCTGATGCAGGATAAAGTCCAGAACTCTTAATCGCAGAGTATCCATTTTCTACGACCATTTCATTTCCAAGATCCTGAAAATAATCATGATGATCTGCATATTCTGCAACGGTTGTACCTATTGGAAATAAAATTGCACCCATATATGCATGAGCATTAAA
>NZQU01000102.1 GCA_002696025.1 Crocinitomicaceae bacterium | reverse complement strand
CCCCCTAAATCTTGACCTAAAAATAAATTAAGCTTTCCATCTGCATCAATATCATTTATAAATGGAGCACTGTAAGCTCCAACATTGATTCCTAAAAATTGATTTGAGATATTATTAAACGATTGACCAATACCCAAATTACCAGATAGGCTATCATAAAAATGGAGATACCCATCATGTGATCCAACCATTAAATAAATGTCATTATTGTAATTAAAAAAATTAGGGATTGCGTAGCCATTTGATGATTGTAAAGATGAAACATCAACCCCACCAAGATTATCATTGATTAATTGAAAAGAAGCCGCTGAAGAAGTTCCTGTGTTTTCATAAAATGTCAATCCCCCAACCCTATCACCAATTAGCAAATCTAGTAATCCATCTTGATTTAAATCGAACAGTTGTGGAGCAGCATACTGTCCTACTGATATTACTGTCCCATTAATATCAGGATAATTAAAAACAATAGGTGCAAACGATATATTAGAACCAACAGTTGTATTTTGAAGATAAGCAATTGTTCCATTTTCAAGCCCAAGAATTAAATCAGGTAAATTGTCTCCATTGACATCTCCAAATGTTGGAATAACTCTTAAACCTAAAGAAAGCTGGCTTAAATTCACGAAATCATCATCAATTAATGAGAATTCAGGAGCACTATTAGAACCTGTATTTTGATAAAAAGCTATTTTACTTTCTTTTTGTGCCAAATCTTTGTAAGAAAAGAAATTTGAAACAAACATATCTTGTAATCCATCTCCATTTATATCACAAAAAACAGGGATGCTTCCTGATCCGTGATCAATCATACCATCTTGCAAAAAAGAATTTGTGTTGTAAACAAAATTTGAAATATTATTTGAGCCTGTATTCTTGTAAAACATAATGCTATTTTCATTATTTGAAATGTTTTTTGCATTTGGCGAAACAATCAAGTCTTTAATCCCATCAAAATCAACATCCAAATTAAATGCGGCGGGAAAAAGATATAAATTAACAGGGGTGGAATTACTTGGAAAAGATGGATCGGAAGAAATCATAGCGGAATTAGAATTTGTATCTAAACCTCCGTTTATTAAAAGCGTTAAATTACCATATGAAACATCTCCCAATATTAAATCTTTAACACCTGAACCATCTATATCGATCGCAAGAACAGTTGAACCAGCATGCCTGGTTATATTCTCTTGAAATTTTGTCTCATATGGTTCTGAAAACTCTGGATTAGGAACATTACTAGAATTACAAGGAGAGGAAGTGTCATTTAAATAAACAGAATTTGTACTAAAATCCTCCCTAAATTTTCCCCAACATTCATTTTTTAATTCAAATACCAATGAGTCAGAATGTCCATAAAGCTCAACACTGATGTTTTTGTGATATTGAAGACGCTCACCACCTATATGATAGGTTAAAACATCAATATCTCCATCGTTATCAACATCAACAATTGCAGGTATGTCACTCGAACTAACATATAAATTCAATTGCGAACCCCAATAATCTGAATACAATAACTCTTTTGCAACTTGCCATTGCAGACCCTGAGCTGCATCTCCTATATTTTTATAAACTTTTATCCCACCTATTCCATAGGTAAATAAATCATTTTTACCATCCCCATTATAGTCAATCAATGCTGACCTATATCTCAATTCTGATGGAAATTTATCAGAAGCATAGGGATTAAACACATAGAACTTGTTACCCATAAGTTCTTCTTGAAGAAAGACTCTAATTTGATTAGCGCTTCTGTCAAATATAAATAGATCCATATCACCATCAAAATCAAAATCAATTTCAGAAAACTGACTGAAATTTAGCCCTCCTGCCCATGGCATATTTAGATTAACCCCCAAATATTTGACATTAATATTATCGTTATAATTAAATTGGAACTGAGAATATACAAATGATGCATTAAGTAAAACAGCAATTTTAATTGTATTATTTAAAAATTTAGCCAACCACATTATAATATGTTACGTTTGAGAGTTTAATTATATTACATTTAATAAAATTAAAATTATGAAATATTTAGCAGTAATTGTATTTATTAGCTTTTCTTCTTTGAGTTTTTCTCAAGATAGCATCTCTGTTCTAATGATTGGGAATAGCTATACCTATTATAACAACCAAAATTCAATATTAAGTGATCTTAGTGCATCTCTTGGAAATCATGTAACTGCTCAAAGAAAAACCAACGGCGGATACACATTTGCTCTTCATGCTTCTGACCCAACTACCTATCAAGACATAAATAGCAATAATTGGGATTATGTAATCCTGCAAGCTCAAAGTCAAGAGCCCTCATTTCCTTGGGGTCAAGTTAACTCGCAAACACTCCCTTATGCAATGGATATAGCAGACAGTATTCGTTCAAATTACCCTTGCTCTCAAGCCATGTTTTACATGACATGGGGTAGAGAAAATGGGGACCCTCAATGGGACTCTATTAACACATTTAACAAAATGAACCTTCGATTAAGAAATGCATATCTAAGATTTGCTGACTCATCTGGCGGATCTGTTTCTCCGGTTGGGGTAGCATGGAAATACGTAAGAGACAACCATCCAAACATAGATCTATACACAAATGATGGTTCTCATCCTAGCCTTGAAGGCTCTTACCTTTCAGCATGCACTCATTATGCTTCACTTTTTCAATCTTCTCCAAATGGTGCTAGCTACACGGCTGGTCTTGACTCATCTATTGCTGCCATTCTTCAAAATGCCGCCTCTATAACTGTTCTTGACAGTATTAGTACATGGAAATTAAAACACCACGACTCACTTGCACAAGTTTCTTTTTACGACTCCATTACAATATCACCTGAAACTGTTCAATTTATTCAGAATACAGAATACATTGACTCTGTCTTTTGGGACTTTGGGGATGGAAACACTAGTAATTTAATTAATCCAACACATGTCTTCAATCAACCAGGCACCTATACCGTGACTTTAAATGGCTATGGGCCATGTGGAAATAATGTAGCNCAACAAGACATAGTTATTAATANTAGNGTTGGATTAATCAACACCCAAAATAATATTACATTTAAAACACTTAGTGATGGCATGTATGTTGTTAATATCCCNCAAATCAATATACTTAAGCTATCAAATAGTATTGGCCAAACAATAAATTCATCATTTTTAGAAAATGAAAGTGGTTCAACTACAATATCAATCTATGAAAAAGGATTGATATTTTTAAGTTTTTATCATCAAAATAAAGTTCAGACCATTAGATTCTGGAATGGTCAATAACAATATATCGTTGGATTTTACGAAAATACTTTAGACGGATAAAAAAACTTCGGTATCTGATTCATAATTCAATTATCTTTGTATTATGTCAAGTGTTGATATCATTCTTTCCCCTATTAAAAGTGAAATGGCTGAATTTGAGGTCCGTTTTAAAGACAGTATGCAAAGTGATGTCTCATTGTTAGAAAAAATCAATCATTACATCATTAAAAGAAAAGGAAAGCAAGTTAGGCCAATGTTTGTTTTTCTATGTGCTAAAATGCTTGGGGAAAATGCCGACAAAACATATGACGCAGCAATTTTAATAGAACTTCTTCACACGGCAACTTTAGTTCATGACGATGTAGTAGATGATGCTAATGAAAGACGAGGAAGCTTTTCTGTAAATGCAATATGGAAAAATAAAATAGCGGTTTTAGTTGGGGACTTTATGCTTTCGAAAATACTTTTACTCTCTCTTGAAAAAGAAAACACCGAGCTTTTAAAAATAATTGCAAAATCAGTTAAAGACATGAGTGAAGGTGAATTGCTGCAAATTGAAAAAGCTCGTCTTTTAGATATCACAGAAGAGGTTTACTATGACGTTATAAAAAAGAAAACAGCATCTCTAATCTCTAGCTGTTGTGAAATCGGTGCTGCATCAGTCAATTCTAATATTGAAATGAGAAACAAAATGAAAGCATTTGGAGAAAAAGTTGGGCTTGCATTTCAGATAAAGGATGATGTTTTTGATTATGGTGTTAATGCTAATATTGGAAAACCAACAGGAACCGATATTAGGGAGCGAAAATTAACCTTACCTATCATTTATGTGCTAAATAATAGCAATAAAGAAATAAGAAAAGAACTCATCAATATCATTAAGAATCACAACGAATCAAAATCGCACATCAAAAGAGCGGTTGATATAGTTGTAAATAATGGAGGCATCGAGTATGCAAACAAACAAATGAATAAATTTGCGGAAAAAGCATTAAATTTATTATCTGACATTCCTGAATCAGAATATAAGACTGCTCTTACAGAGCTTGTAAACTATACAATAAACAGAGAAAAATAAATCTATGAAATACCACTACATAATCTCGTTGATTATTCTTTTTTTACTGTTTTCTTGCCGAAATCAAAATACAGAAACACAAAACGTGAATGATGTAAATAAATCAATAGAAAAAGAGTCTCTTGAAGAAATAAAAAATGGCACTTATACCAAATGGCATGAAGGGAAAAAACAAATATTAATTAAAGGGAAATTAAAACACGACAACAAAAGAGATGGGATTTGGTATTCATATTTTAGCGATGGAATAAAAAACTCCATGACAACATACAAAAACGGCTCTAGAAATGGGTTGTCCTGGGTAAATTACCCAAATGGGAAAAGGCATTATGAGGGGTATTATAACAACGATGCTAAAGTAGGTATATGGAAATTTTATTCTTCTAGTGGTGAACTTGAAGAAAAAAACATGGACAAATAAATAATGAGTAGAATACCTCAACATATTATTGATGAGATTTTTCAAACTGCAAGAATTGAAGAAGTGATATCTTCATTTGTTCAATTAAAAAAATCAGGATCAAATCTTAAAGGACTTAGTCCTTTTACAGATGAAAAAACACCTTCATTTGTAGTTTCTCCTGCAAAACAAATTTTCAAATGCTTCTCTTCTGGAAAAGGTGGAACCGTTGTGTCTTTTTTAATGGAAAAAGAACAATTTAGTTATCCAGAATCATTAAGGTGGCTTGCTGAAAAATATAACATTGAAATCCCAGCAGAAAAAGAACTTTCTGCTGAAGAAATGGCTGTTCTTAATGAAAAAGAAAGCTTGTTTATTATTAATGATTTTGCCAAAAAATATTTTTGTGAAAATTTGAAAAACACAGACGAGGGCAAATCAATTGGCTTAAGCTATTTTAAAGAAAGAGGATTTTCTAATGAAACTATAAGCAAATTTGAATTAGGTTATTGCTTAAACTCTAGCGATTCTTTTTTTAAAGAAGCAAGTAGTAATGGTTACAAAAAAGAATACCTAGAAAAACTAGGACTGATAAAAACAAAAGAAAACAAAAGCTTTGATTTTTTTAGAGGTAGAATAATATTCCCTATTCATAGCGCCTCAGGAAGGGTATTAGGCTTTGGAGCAAGAACCTTATTAAAAGAAAAAAAAATAGCAAAGTATTTTAATTCTCCTGAAAACCCAATATATAACAAAAGTGATATATTATATGGTCTTTACTTTTCTAAAGGAGGGCTCATTAAAAATGACAACTGCTATATATGTGAAGGCTATACAGATGTAATCTCTTTATTTCAATCGGGCATATCAAATGTGGTCTCATCGTCTGGCACCTCATTAACTAAAGGTCAAATTAAATTAATTCAACGCTATACTAAAAACATAACCATTTTATATGATGGCGATACCGCTGGAATTAAAGCATCATTTAGAGGAATTGACTTAATTTTAGAACAAGGACTTAATGTCAAAATTGTTCTATTCCCTGAAGGTGAAGACCCCGACTCATTTGCTAAAAATCACTCTGATTCAGAATTGCAAAACTTTCTAATTGATGAGGCTCAAGACTTCATTTCATTTAAATCAAGCATCCTATTAAAAGACGCTCAAGAAGATCCAATTAAAAAAGCATCTCTTATCAGAGAAATAATAAAAAGTATTTCTTTAATACCTAATGCAATAACGAGATCTGTTTATGTTCAAAAAGTTTCTTTGATTTTTAACATAAATGAAAACACCATCACAAATGAACTGCTAAAATTAAGGCAAAAAAGCATTATTCAAGAGTACCCAAATGCTCAAGCAAAACCCAAAAGCAGTCAAAATATTTCTGCTTATCCTCAAAAACAAAACACGAACAATTACATTCATGAATTTGAATTAACTAGATTATTAATAAAATACGGAACAGTTGCTCTTTTCAAAGCCAAAGAAAAAGAAGAGGCACCTGATACAACCGTTATCGAATTAATTTGTCAAGAACTTGGAAATGATGAACTGCATTTTGAAAATAAAATTCATCAGAAATTATTAAACATATATCTTGATGGACTCACTCAAAACAAACTATACTCATCTGATTACTTTAAAAGACTTGAGGATGATGAAATTGTTCAACTTGTCACCGATATTGAAACAGGTGAGCAAGAGCTAAGTAACAAATGGCTTAGTGAGTATAAAATTGACACCAAAACAGAAGCCGATCATTTATATGAAACCATTATTACAGCAATATATAATTTTAAAACGTATCATATTAGCAAGAAAATACGTATGATTACAAAAGAACTTGAAAGCAATCCTAAATTGTCAGAAGAAGAAACAATCGATCTTTTAAACAAACAAATGGATTTTGAGAAAGTCAAGCGTATATTTGCTGAAAAATTAGGACGAACTATTTTAGGATAAAATGTTAAGCACAACTCTATTTACTATCGGACCATATGATATCTGCCTTTGGAATATCATTATCATTTCATTAATTATAATTGGAACATACCTTCTTAGAAAATTCATTTACAAAACTTTAAACAAGCACTTAAGTGAGGCCTTTTTTGAAATTGAAGGTCGTAAGATCGCATGGCTAAGACTGCTTGGTCAAAGCACTTATTTAATGGCTATATATATTGCTGTTATGAGTTTGAATTATAACAATCATCATGTTCGTTTTTCTGATTTTTTAGACATTAAAATTATTACAATTGGAGAATTCCATTTAAACTTTTATCACATAGTTTCAATTTTATGTGTGCTTCTTGTATCAAAGATTATTACAAATATTGTTAAGCTTTATATAAAACGAAGTTTTAGGCTGGCTGAAGAGTACAATAGAGGATCAGAGTTTGTATACGTGCAAATAACAAAATACATTGTTTATGTATTTACAATTCTAATTGTATTTCAAATACTAAACATAAATCTCACCTTACTGCTTACTGGTTCTGCAGCTCTACTTGTTGGGATTGGCCTTGGACTTCAAGATGTATTTAAGGATTTAATATCTGGAATTGTTTTAATTATTGAGGGCACTATTAGAGTGGGTGATATTGTTGCGATTCCTGACAAAGGTGACTCAAATAGTATTGTGGCTAAAATCATCAAGGTTAATGTTAGAACAACTCAAATTGAAACTAGAGATGGAAATATTTTAATTATTTCAAACTCCAAACTAACACAAGATACTGTAGAGAACTGGAGTCACGGAAGTGAAGTGACAAGATTCATCATCAATCTATCAGTAGCTTATGGGACTGATACAGAACTGGTTAAAGAGCTATTAATTAAAGCCGCCAAAAACCATCCAAAAGTCAAAAACAAAGACGATATTTTTGTGAGGCTTTCTAACTTTGGTGACAACGGCCTAGAAATTGAACTCTTATTTTGGGCAGACCAAAGTTGGTGGATCAATAATTATAAGTCAGAAATTAGATTTGATATTGACCGCTTATTTAGAGAGAACAATATTAGAATTCCTTTTCCTCAAAGAACATTACACTACACCCCAACTCACACAAATAAAGACAAGTAGAAATGACCAAAATATGTTCATTTAAGGCCATTCGACCTTTTAGAGATAAAGTACAACTTGTCGCAACAAAACCATATTACTCTTACAAAAAGAATATACTTCAAGCAAAATTAGAATCTAATCCATTTACATTTCTTCACATCATAAATCCAGAATTTGGTAGTCCTCAAAAAACAAAACCAAATTCAACGCAGCGTTTTAAACTTGTAAAAAAGGGATATGAAGAATTTATTAATAAAAAAATATTGTTTCAAGAAGATGAACCTAAAATATACTACTACAAACAAACTAAAGATGGACATGAGTTTGGGGGGGTTATTGCTGGAGCAAGTATCGAAGAGTACAATAAGGGCTTAATTAAAAAACATGAAGCAACAATTACTTCACGAGAAAACATCTTTATTAATTATTTAGATATTGTTGGATACAATGCAGAGCCTGTGCTTCTCACTCATGAACCCAACTCTTCTTTGGATAAACTATTGGTGGAAATTACAAAAAACAGACCTGAATATGAGTATTCAACCACTGATGAAATAAAACACGAATTGTGGGTAATTAATGAGCATGAAAACAAGTTAATTATTGAAGAATTTGAAAAAATACCGAATGTATATATTGCTGATGGGCACCACAGATGTGCTTCATCATCTGGGCTTTTTAATAAAAAATCAGATTTGAAAAACTTTCCAAATCAAAGCTATTTTCTTGCATTTTTTATGGATGAAAGACAAATAAAAATATTAGAATTCAATCGTATTGTTAATACTTTAAATGGCATGACCAAAAGTTCATTTATTGAAAAAATGGAAGAAATTGGGCTTGTTAATAAAATGGAAAACGGAAGAAAGCCAAATCAAGAACATGAATTTACTTTTTACTTAAAAAAAACTTGGTTTTCTATCAAATTAAATAGCGAATTGATTCCAAAAAATGATCCTGTCAACTCACTAGATACAGCACTTTTAACAAATTTAATTCTCACTCCATTATTAGAAATAGAAGATTTAAAAACAGATGACCGAATATCATTTATTAGTGGTGAGGAGAACATGGATAAAATCATTTCAAAAGTAGATAAAGACGAAAACAATATTGCTTTTTTATTGTTCCCAATAAGCATGAATCAAATTAAAAAAGTTGCAGATCAAAATCAAATAATGCCCCCTAAGTCAACATGGATAGAACCAAAACTTAGAAGCGGACTAACCATATATCCGATAAAAGAATAATGATGAAAGAATTATTTGACCAGATTTATTCTTCTATCCCAAAAGAAACAACACTTGTAGCTGTATCTAAAACAAAACCTATAGAAAAGCTTCAAGAAGCTTATGATATTGGCCAACGAGATTTTGGAGAAAACAAAGTACAGGAGCTCACAGAAAAACAACAAGTATTACCGAATGATATCAACTGGCATTTTATCGGCCATTTACAAAGGAACAAAGTGAAATTTATTGCCCCATATGTTCATTTAATTCACTCTGTTGATAGTATTAGACTTCTTAATGAAATAAACAAGTGTGCAAATAAAAACAACAGAAAAATATCTTGTTTACTTCAATTTCATATCGCTAAAGAAGAAAGTAAATTTGGATTCTCGTTAGAGGAACTTAACAATGAGTTCCATCAAACATCTCCAGAAAAATGGGAACATATAAATTTTACTGGAGTTATGGGAATGGCTACATTTTCAAACAATAAAGAAATTGTGCAAAGTGAATTTAAATCCTTGCGTTTGATTTTTGAAAAACTTAAAAATGATTTTTTTAAAGCTAATTCTAACTTTAAAACAATCTCAATGGGCATGAGTCAAGATTATGAAATTGCAATTCAGGAAGGCAGCAACATGATTAGGGTGGGGAGTGCTTTATTTGGAAAAAGATAGATCCGCACATATTTTAATGGCACACTCTTTGCTTTGACTTAAGCAAAACATGCACATTTTAATAAAATTAATATGAAAAAAACACTACTCTATCTAATATTATTGACTTTTTCAACCCCTTTTTCTGCACAAAAAAACTTTGATGTCGCATACGAACCCATTCAAAAAGAATTAACTGACTGGGACCCTGTAAGAGGACATTGGCTAGGAAAAAACTTATCAAACATGACTTCTGGCAAAGCAATTACTGACAGAGCTTTTCCTGAGGATTTCACACCATATGAAATGATCAAATCATTGCCATCAGAAACCTATGACAATGTTCTACGAATCATTTCAAACGAAAGAGAAAGCCTTTCAGGAAATGATTTAGATAGATGGGACAATCTCAGTAATTATATGTCTAATGTATCATGTTCATATATAAATGGTAGATCATATGGAGACCCTCATTTAATTTCATTCGACAAAAAAAGATCTTCTTTTCAAACTGTTGGAGAATTTGTCTTAACAAAATCAGAACACATGGAAGTTCAAACCAGACAAAAAGCATCAGGAACAAGTTTTTCATTAAATACTGGAGTTGCTATGAATGTCTTTGGAGATAGGCTTTGTATATATGCAGATGACAAACCAGACCAAGACCGATCTCCACTTAGATTAGAGGGAGAACCAATTCACTTGCAAGGACGAACATATTTTTTGCCACATGGAGGAAATGTGAGATTGGCAGGCAGAAACTACATAGTTACATGGCCAACTGGAGAAACTGTAACTGTTGGAATGAGAAAACGATTTATAAATGTCACTGTTCATGTTTTCAATTGTAATCAATATCAATATTCTGGATTATTAGGAAATGCGGATGGAAATTTATTTAATGATTTTCAAGCTCAAAGCGGTTCAATGAGAAGACCTGCAACTTTTTTTAGCGGAAACATGAACAACTCAAATTCATTCGCTCAAAAAGAATATTTAGCATATCTAAGTCAAAGCTTTGCTGATGATTGGAGGGTTAATGATGAGACCACATTATCTGATTACCCTATTGGTTA
>NZQU01000101.1 GCA_002696025.1 Crocinitomicaceae bacterium | reverse complement strand
TGGAAATGGAGTTTCAGGTGGATCACATGAGGTGTCTATGGGGCTTAATCTTCGTTGTAGAAGAAAGCCTAGAGCATTTAGAACAATCTCTTGTCCATCATTCTAATCGGCCAATTTATCTTATTTTTGATTTAAATGAGAGGCTCTGTATTATTTATCATTATTATTTCATTTTTAGTTTCGAATTGCACTACTGGTGTAAAGCTTAAGAAAAATGATTTCAATCAATTATTCCATGGTGGTAATAGTAGAATGTGGATGGTGTCATCAATTGTTTTTAATGGAATTGATTATGCATTAAAAAATGAAAAAAAGAACTTTTTTAGCTTTGATGACACTGGAATGTGTTATTATCAAACCTATAATGAAGAAACAAAAAAAGTTATCAAATCAGCAAAATATGAAATCAGTGATTTTGGAAAGAAAATCAAGATAGAATTTAAAAAAAAGAATGAAATTTGGGATTTTAATATTAAATCCAAATCGATTGATAAGATTGAATTGATTTCAAATAAAAAATCAGATGTTCAAATGTCATTAACTTTAATCCCATTTCCAGAATTGTAGATGAAAAAAATTGGAATAACAGGTGGTATTGGATCAGGTAAAAGTTTTATATCTGAAATAATTAAAGCTATGGGTTACCCTGTATTTAATTCTGATATGGAAGCTAAAGACATCATGAACAATAATGTTGATACTATTAAATTTATAATCAATAATTTTGGCTCATCTTCTTATCATAATGGCTCTATTAATAAAGCTTATCTTGCAAAACAGTTCTTTAATAATCCAGAAAAGTTAAAAATTATCAACAATCATATTCATCCAAAAGTTAGAGATCAATTTGATGATTTTTGTAATGTAAGTAACAGCGATCTCATTTTTAATGAATCTGCAATAATTTTCGAAACCGGTATTCAAGAAAGATTTGATGCTGTCGTATTGATTTTGTCTCCAAAAGAACTCAGAATCAAAAGAATTATGGATCGAGATGATGTTTCACTAGAGGATGTTACAAAAAGAATGGATAATCAATTATCAGATGAGCAAAAGTTGCCATTGACAAAATTTCACATTAACAATGACAATGAGTCGCCTCTTCTCATTCAAATTCATGATTTTATTGAAGAATTGTCATCAATTTAAAATAAATATTCAAGGCTTGATGAATGTTTTGTACTTTCGAAATCTAAATGTCATTTATATCTGAAATATCTGTTTATTGGCTCATACCATGGGCATTTATATCTATTTTGATGTCTTATTTTTTATATAGTAAGTCAAAATGGTTTTCAGGTCTTCATATTATTTGGAAATCGACACTTAGAATCACTCGTGCCTTGTTGTTTTTTTTAATTGGTGTATTGTTATTGGATGTGATTTTTGAAATGATTCATTATGATAAAGAAAAGCCCATATTGATAACCATAACAGATAATTCTAGCTCTCTAAATAATTACAGCGATAGCCTGTTTGTTAAAACCCAAATATTAAACACCAAAAAGGAAATTAAAAAAGAGTTTGCAAATGACTATGAAATAGTTGAAATGACAACAGGAGAAGTAGCTAAATACAATTCTGAAATAAACTTAAAAGAGAGCAAATCAAATCTTGAAAGTGTTTTTTCAAAAATAGCTTCTGATTTTTTCAACAGAAATATTGGTGGCTTGGTTTTTATATCTGATGGTAATTTCAATACAGGAAGCAATCCTATATACAACACATCACAATTAAATTTTGCCCCCATATTTTCATTAGGTGTAGGCGATACAATAGTTAAAAAAGACCAATACATTAAAAATGTTTCAACCAATGAAATCGCATTTTTAGGCAATCAATTTCCAGTAGAGGTTGATATAGAAGCTGTGAAATTTGAAAAAGGATCAACTTATAAGGTGTCATTAATGAGAGACAACAAGGTTCTTCAATCACAAAAGATTGTATATGATAATAATGAAAGAGATTTCAAGCAGTTGAACTTTTTATTAAATGCTGATCAAGTTGGATTTCAGAGTTATTCAGTTTCTGTATCTAATGCTGAAAATGAGATTAACTATGTAAATAATAAAAGAACATTTTATGTAGAGGTTTTGGACTCACGAAATAAGATATTGATTTTATCTGGGGCTCCTCATCCAGATGTTTCTGCTGTAAAAAATGTTTTAGAGTTAAATGAAAATATTGAAGTTGTTACTGCTCTTGCATCTTCGTGGGATAAAAAATTAGATTATGTTGATTTGGTAATTTGGCATGATCCTCATTCAGGCTTTGACATCAAAACTTTAGAATACATTCAGTCATTTGACAAACCTATTTTGTTTTTCATTTCACCGAATACATCATCCAATACCATTAATAAAATAGGTATAGGAATAGGCAGTAGTAACAGAACAAATGCAGATGAAGTTCAAGGAGCTTTAAATATGGACTTTAAGTCATTTGAATTGAGTGATAATTTTGATGAATTTATTAATAATGCACCTCCTTTGAATTCAAAATTCGGAAAGTTATTGATTAAAAAACCATTGGATATTCTTATGTATCAAAAAATTGGATCTGTATCAAAAAAAGATCCTTTGATTTATTTTTTAAAACATGGTTCTGTTAAATATGGTGTTGTTTATGGTGTTGGTGTTTGGAAATGGAAAATGAATGAATACTCTAAGACTAATAGGCATGAGAAATTCAATGAATTAATCGAAAAGTTAACGGGATACTTAGTAGTAAAAAAGAACAATTCTCCATTAAGAATTAGTATCCCAAATAGATTTACTAAAGATGAAGAGGTAATTATTAATGCTTCTTTTTACAATTCCTCTTTTGAATCCATTACGACTCCGAAAATCAAATTAACGCTTATTGACTCAAAGAAAAGTAAATCAAATCTAGAATTTTCTATTTATGGAGATGCTTATAAATTAAATATGGGTACTCTTAGTCCTGGAAAATATACGTGGAATGCGGAGACCAAATTTGACAATAAAATTTATAAAAAATCAGGAGTATTTTTAGTGCAAGATATCAGCCTTGAGAATAGAGATACCTATGCCAACCACTCTTTGTTGAATGAACTTTCTGAAAAAACCAATGGTGCATTTTTTAAACTATCTGAATCTGGTAAAATGATTCAATCATTGAAAAAAAGAAAAGACATTTCTTCTGTATCTCACAAAACCTCTTTATTCAAACATTTAATAGATTTTAAGCTCTACTTTCTTACATTAATTGTTCTTGTTTCTATAGAATGGTTCGTAAGAAGGTTTAACGGTAGTTATTAAATTAAACCAGTAGAGCGATGGCTTTTTTGGTTCCTATTGCTTGAGTTATGAAATCAAATTCTTTTTTAGGACTTCTTGCAGGTGAATATTCACGCCCATAAAATATGATTTGTAAATGAAGTTTATTCCAACACTCTTTTGGAAAATATTTTTTTGCATCTTTTTCGGTTTGAACTACGTTTTTACCGGAAGTCATTCCCCATTTAGTTAGAAGCCTGTGGATGTGAGTGTCAACTGGAAAGGCAGGAACACCAAATGCTTGAGACATGACTACCGATGCTGTTTTATGGCCAACACCTGGTAAGAACTCAAGTTCTTCAAATGTTTGAGGAACTATGGAATTGTGCTTGTCAATAATTATTTTTGATAAATTGTAAATAGCTTTTGATTTACTAGGTGACAAACCACAAGGTTTAATAATGGCTCTTATTTCATCTATAGTTAAGCAAATCATTTTCTCTGGTGTATCTGCTTTTCCAAATAGAATGGGGGTGATCTCATTGACTTTTTTATCGGTGCATTGTGCTGATAAAAGAACAGCAATAAGTAATGTGTATGAATCCTTATGATTTAAAGGAATGGGTGTTTTAGGATACAATTTTTCAAGTTCCCTAATTATATAAACTGCTTTTTCTTTTTTAGTCATTTATAGAAATCCAATGGTTAAAATATGAGCCCATCTGTCACAAGTAAATAGAAAATAGACAAGAAGAATATTAACGATAACAAGACTGAAGTGATACATGATAACAAATAGTGGATTGTTTTTTTTATATCTCATAACCACTAATGGTATTATAAATATAGGAATCAGTATGATGCTGGCCCAATAATATGTAAAGTGAATAGGGTAGATAAAGGTATTTGTTTTTTGCTTACAAGATACAGAAATAGGATTGTGAAATATCCAACTATTTTTTATTGTAATATTTGGGTTGTTCTGATAATGATAATAAAATATATTTTCAAGCCATAATTCGTGATTGTTGTCTGTTACAACTAGTGATATTTGATGCTCTCCTATAGATCTGTATTTTTCTTTTGAATAGTAATTGACATAGTCAGATTCAAAATGATTTGGTAAAAAAAGATCCAAAATCATACAGATGGCAACAAGAGTTGAAACAATAGCGCTTAATTTCATGATGCGCCATTTATAACCACTTCGAAGACTAATGAAATATTTTAAAATCATTCTCTCATTGTGCTTTTTATTTTTTTCGTATTGCGCTCTTGCTTTTTTTACTTTTTCAGCCCAATCATCATTGGCTTGAGTTTTTGACCTTTGATAAGAAGACGCAAGTGGTTTTTTAGGAAGCTTATTGTTGGTGATGATTTCATAGGCTTCATTAATAATGATGAATTTTTCTTGAGCCCCAGGAGAATCATTAATGTCAGGATGGTATTTTAAAGCAAGTTTTCTATATTTCTTTTTAACCTCGTCTTTTGAAGCATTTGGAGGCAGCCCAAGAATAGAATAGTATTTATTTAATCGAGACATTAGATAATGACTTTTTTCTGTTTAGTTTCCCGCTTTTTGTTCTTTCAAATGTAGTCAAATAATATATTTCTTTAGGAACAGAATAGGGTGGGGCAACAGTAGAAATTTGATCTAAAATTTTCTTTTCATCTAATTGAATCTTAGATTCAATAATCATAATGATTTTTGACCCCAAATAAGAATCTTGAATTGAACTAATAAAAAATGGTTTTGTTAAAATAGAGGCAATTGAATTTTCAAGTTCTTCAGCATGAACCTTGACTCCTCCTGTATTGATAACGAAGTCTTTTCGACCTTTCCATATAAATGAATTATTTGTTATTAAGTCCACCACATCATTGGTTTCAATTTTTTCATTTTGAAAAGCAGGATAGTTAATTATCAGACATCCCTCATTTGTTTGAGAAAATGTAACTCCACTAATTGCTTTAAATAGATCTGATTGATGCTTGTCTATTTTTCTAATGGCAACATGACTTGCTGTTTCTGTCATGCCATAACTGTGATATATGTCACACGAATCTATTTCTTTTAATTTCTGTTCTAATTTATAATCAACTGGAGCTCCTCCAAGTAAAATGTTTTGAGTCATGCTTGTTTTATGAAAAGATTCATCTATAACATAATTCATTTGCATCGGAGTTAGAGAAATTAATTTTACATCTTGATTAAGCTCTTTTAAGGGGTTTTTTGAAGGTTTGTGTATAATGAGTTTCATTTTCCCAACTATTGCTCTTACAATCATCATTTTAGCAGCTATGGTATGAAGGGGAAGACACAGGAATAAAGAATCATTTTCTTTTAGATTAAAAAACTCAATGGTGTTTGTTGCAGAAACCCGCATTGATTGTTTTAATAGTTTTATCTTTTTTGGTGTTCCAGTTGAGCCAGATGTTTCAATTTCAATAAAATTATTATCGTCTTCCCATTTCTTTATGAAATGATTGAAGTTTTTCTCTTGATCGCTATGTATTTCAATTAATTCAAACATTTTTAGCTACAAATTCATGAGATAAATACTTTAGCGTATGTGATTTATTAAGCTTTTTCTTTACCAATTTCTCAGGATTGCCTTCGCATATAATTTGACCTCCATCTTTTCCACCGTTTGGTCCAATATCAATAATGTGATCGGCTGTTTTTAAAATATCAAGGTTATGTTCGATAATTAGTACTGAATTGCCATCATCAACCAATTTATTGATTACAAGTAACAATTGCCTGATGTCATCAAAGTGAAGGCCAGTAGAAGGTTCATCAAGTATATATAGTGTTTTTCCNGTNCTCTTTTTTGACAATTCAGAGGCAAGTTTTATCCTTTGAGCTTCNCCNCCNGATAAGGTTATGGCTGATTGTCCAAGTTTTATATAGCCTAATCCTACACTATGGAGTGTGTCAATTACTCTTTTGATTTTAGGAATGTTTTCAAAAAATGGTTTGGCTTCTTCAACAGTCAAATTCAAGACATCATATATTGATTTCCCTTTGTATCTAATTTCAAGAGTCTCCCTGTTATATCTATAACCTTGACAGCTATCACATTTGACATAAACGTCAGGTAAAAAATTCATTTCAATATGCTCAAGACCAGCGCCTTTGCAATCCTCGCATCTGCCTCCTTTGACGTTAAATGAAAATCGACCAGCTTTGTAACCTCTAATTTGAGATTCTTGAAGTGATGCAAATAATGATCTAATTTCATCAAATACCTTAGTATATGTAGCCGGATTTGAACGAGGTGTTCTTCCAATTGGACTTTGGTCGATTTCTATTAATTTATCAATGTGTTCATTTCCTTTAATCGATTTAAATGGAAGGGTGTTTCTGTTTCCACCATAAATCAAATTTTGTAATGCAGGGACCAATGTTTCATTAATTAATGATGATTTTCCACTACCAGAGACACCGCTAACACAGCAAAGAAGCCCTAATGGGAGTTCAAGTGTTACGTTTTTTAAATTGTTACCTGTAGCCCCTTCAAGTTTGATTGTTTTTCCATTTCCATTTCTTCTAGATTTTGGCATTTCAATTTCTTTATCTCCATTGATATAAGATGCTGTAATTGATTTATTTGGATCTAAATTTTGAGGACTATTCATCTGAACAATTTCACCACCATGGACGCCTGCACCTGGACCAATTTCAACAACGGTATTTGCAGATTCAATCATTTCTTTATCGTGTTCAACTACCAAGACAGAGTTCCCCGAATCCCTTAAGGATTGTAGTGCGTTGATTAACTTGGTGTTGTCTCTTTGATGCAGTCCAATTGATGGTTCATCCAAAACATAAATCACATTGATTAGCTCACTTCCTATTTGTGTGGCAAGCCTTATTCTTTGAGCCTCTCCACCTGAAAGTGTTTTGGCTGATCTGTGAAGGTTTAAGTAGTTTAATCCAACATTTAATGTAAATGAGATTCTTGATCTTATTTCCTTTAAAAGTTCTTTTGATATGATTTTTTGATTGTCATCAAAATGTGTTTCAATATCTTTAAACCATTCAAATAACTCTTCAAGGTCCATTTGAGAAACCTCACCAATATTTTTATCTTTTATTTTAAAATTTAAGGACTCCTTTCTTAATCTAGTTCCTTTACATTGATCACATTCAACTTGATCCATATAGTTTTTTGCCCATCTTTTTACAGAGGCTGTACTATCCTTTGAATGCCTGTCAATAAAATTAATAATACCCTCAAATTCACTAGGATTTTCAGAATTAAAATCACCATGCAAAATGAGGTCAAGTACTTTTTTGGGAATAGATGATATCTTAGAGTCAAGAGTGAGCTTGTGCTTTTTTAATATCTCCTCAATCAACTCAAACATCCATGATTGTTTATATGTACCAAGAGGGTCAATTCCTCCTTCCTTAATAGATTTTGAATGATCAGGAATGATTTTATCTAAATTAAATTCTGAGGTAAAGCCCAAGCCATTGCATTTTTCACAGGCTCCATATGGAGAGTTAAAAGAAAATAAATTGGGTTGTGGATCTGGATAACTAATGCCACTTGTTGGACACATCAGGTTTCTACTAAAATGTCGAACTGAACGATCCTCATAATCCATAACCATGATGTAATTTGATCCATGCTTTAAAGCAGCAATAACAGCATCATATAATCTGTTTTTAATGCTTTTATTTATTTCAATTCTATCGATAACAATTTCTATATCATGAATTGAGTATCTGTCAAGCATTAATCCTGGCTCAAGCTCAATAATTTCACCATCAATTCTTGCTTTTGTATATCCTTGTTTTCTAATTTGTTCAAACAATTCTTTGTAATGACCTTTTCTCCCAATTACCTTGGGTGCCAAAACAATGATTCGTTTGCCCATGTATAGTTTGGTGATAAGATCTGTAATTTGTTGGTCATTGTATTTGACCATTTTTTCATTTGTTTTGTATGAATAAGCATTGGCAACTCGTGCGTACAAAAGTCTTATAAAGTCATAAATTTCAGTAATGGTTCCTACAGTAGATCTTGGAGATCTTGAAACCGTTTTTTGTTCGATTGCAATAACAGGACTTAGTCCATCAATCTTATCGACATCAGGCCTTTCATTTCCACCAATAAATTGCCTTGCATATGCAGAGAATGTTTCAATGTAGCGTCTTTGGCCTTCTGCGTATATGGTATCAAAAGCTAAAGAGGACTTCCCACTTCCACTGATTCCTGTAAAAACCACCAGTTCATTTCGTGGTATATCGATGTTGATCTTTTTAAGATTGTGCTCGTTTGCACCATAAACTTTTATAAAATTCTTTGATTTAGGCATCTACATCTTTAAATAATCAATTAATTTCATGAGCGCCAATATCAGGTGGGTTCGCTCTAGGATTCCCGTTGATGTCAAGCATTGCAGATGATGCGATTCCATTATTGTTTAATGGTGAGACCGGATTACTTGTTAAAGAAAAGGTAAAATCATCTTCTTGAATGTTTTCAAACAAAGGGTCTTCGTTCCAAATGATTGATTGATAAAAAGGATCCTGAAAAACTGTTTCTGATTTGATCAAACAGTTTTTAATGTCAAAACTTAAGTTGATGGCCGGATCTGCAAGCGTATCAATAGCGATTTCTGATTGAAGCCCACCTGTTATGATGGTATTGTATATTTTACATTCATTTATTGAGCCAACATTTGTTGTATTGTCTATTGGATGGTTGTAGTAATTGCTAATTCCTATAGCAGCATTGGAAGAGCCTCCGTATCCAAGAATGTTGCAGTGGTTAAAATTTAAATCACCTCCTTCTAAAACCAAAACAGAATGCACACCATTTTTAGAAACAATGGTATTTTCGGCTTTAACCTTGGCTCCAGAATATACAAATAGACCGTAAGAAGCATTATTCTTAACAATGCTATTAGTTAAAGTTAATGTATATAATGAGTTATTTAAGTCTCTAGAATACAAGTGTATACCTGCAGTTCCATTTCTGATTATTGCATAGTCAATGCTTGATGGATGTGCTTCATGAAAATAGATGCCATAATACTGACCACTCACATCATCATAGTAAGATTCCAATCGATCACCTAAAAATTCAACCTCATTACCCAACTGACCGTTTACATTAAGGGTTGACTTGTAAACATACAATAAAGAGTTTTTGTGAAGATGTACTTTGGTTCCGGCTAATATGGTTAGTGTTTTACTTGAGTCAACAGCTGCGTATCCATAGATCACATGAGGTTTGTCATTGGGCCATACACCTTCGTTAAGATCATTGTAATGAAAATAGGCATCTTGACCCCAAACAGCTAGATTCACATATTGGTCAACACCATTAGTCCTGAACCTTATAGAATCTTCAACAACCATTGGAAGTAATTGACCGTTTGTTTCCAGTGTAACTTCAACAAATACAAATAAACTGTCGCCTCTTTCGATTTCTATTCCAGAAAAGTTGGTGCCGCTAACCCCATCAAAATTAATTCTAAAAAAAGAAGAACTTCCCCCCATCAATTCTACTTCATCAATACGAAGTGTTCTATTGTCATTGTTGTAGATCTTAAAATTGTTGGTTGTAGAGCCTATGGTTGTAAAAACTGTATCAAATACCAATGTATCAGTAGAAAAGTCCAGATGATTTTTAGATAAAATAGTAAGCTTTTTACAAGAATTGAGTGACCAAATGCCTGATAAGCAGGCAAATAGAAACAATATGTAAATGCTCTTTTTCATTGTTATTCAATTGTATTTATGAAAACGTATGATATTGAATCTTGTTTGATTTGAATCAATATTTATTTTTTCTCCACAAAAGCTTTAATTTTTAGAACCGTCATTAAGGGTTCTGTGTTTGCTTTGATGGTGACAGATTTACTTTGGTCATTAAGCTGTCCTTCTTTTGGATGAAAAACTACTTCGATTTCATCAGTTTCTCCTGGTGCTAATGGTTTTTCTGGCTTTTTAGCAGTTGTGCATCCACAACTTGTCGAAACCTTTTCAATTACAAGTGGGTTTTTACCTGTATTGGTAACTTTAAATACCGCAGGATTGTCTGTGTCCTCTTTTACTTTACCAAAATCATATTCCATTCGATCAAATGAAAGCGTGGTTAGGCCAAGGTCTTCTGAGTTTTTGTTTTCACTTCCCTCATCTTCCTCAGCTAGAGTAGAGTAAGTCTCTCCTTTATTAGCTTTAGTGTCACTTTTATCCGAAGAAGAACAAGAAGCAATTGTTAAAATAAGAATAGATAGAATCAGGTATTTCATTTGTTTGTTTTTTCAAAAATAGGAAGAAATCTGATTTTTGAACCATTTGGTTTGAAAGTTGTACAAAGTTCATATACAATAAATTCAATTTTTTTAAGTTATAAGATATAAGAGTTTAGAATTACCAAAAAAAAAACCTTACCAAAAAACCAAAATCGCTGATGCATAAGAACCAGCAAAATATCGTATTTAATCAA
>NZQU01000100.1 GCA_002696025.1 Crocinitomicaceae bacterium | reverse complement strand
ATTATATAACAGCTTACTAGACACGAAAGAAGCGTAAACAAAACGGTTGTTGCTGTTATTCCATCCATGTTATCAAGCATATTAAGTGAATTCATAAGTGTAATAACCCATATAACAGTTAAAATTGAATCTATAATTGGGATGTGAAAAAGATCAATAACTGTATTTGTAAATACAAGAATCAATCCACAGGTAATCTGAACCAATAACTTAAAATATGGTTTTGTATCATATGCATCATCTGCAAGACCCATTGTAAATGCCAGAGATGCAGCTAAAAATAGCCCAGCAAAGCTAATGTCTCCAAATAAGTTAATTTTTGGGAGCAAAATTAAAGACATAATCGTTGTAAATAAAAACCCAGCAAACAAACTAATTCCACCAAGAGAAGGCTTTGATTCATTGCTCCACCTAATAACAACATTGTTTTTATTTCTTATACCTAAGGATTTAGAAAATCGCAATAATAAAAGATTGCTGATGTATGAAATTAAAAGCCCTCCAAAGAAAAAAATAACATAATATAAAATTTCCATACTACTCATACAAAATATTTAAAATGGTGATTTGAAATTTTTAAATGACAGGCCCTCTATGTCTTTTTTTGAAAGTATGGGCTCTTTAGTTTGCCAGTCAATATTTAAATCTGAATCATCCCATCTAATTGTTTGCTCAGTTGTATGATCATAATGAGAGGTGCATTTATAATTTAAAATTGAACCCTCTTCTTTTGAAATAAAACCATGAGCAAAACCTGCAGGAATCCAAATTTGTTTGTTGTTTTTATCGCTTAATTCAATTGATATATGCTTTCCATATGTTTCTGATTTTTTTCTAAGATCTAAAACAACATCAAGAATACTCCCCTTTAAAACTTGAACTAATTTCCCTTGAGCCATTGGCGGTGTTTGAAAATGAAGTCCCCTAATTACATTCTTTTTTGAAACGGAAATGTTATCTTGAACAAAAACCACATCTTTTCCAATAATTTCCTTATATTTTTCAGTATGGAAGCCCTCCGAAAACTGCCCCCTATCATCATGAAATATTTTAGGGGTACAAACTATAACTCCTTTTATTTTTGTTTCTTGGATTTCCATCTAGACTTAATTCCTTTAATTAATTTAACAAAAATAGGAGACTCCTCTTCCTCTTCAGTATAGTATCCCGAACCGTAACCGTATCCATAACCATAACCGTAACCATAACCATAGCCGTAACCGTATCCATAACCGTAACCGTATCCATAAAATGACCTTCGAGTTTTAATGCCATTTAATATAATATTCAATGATCTTATTTTTTGAACATTAAAAAGTTCATCTACTCTGTTAATAAACAATCTTTTTGAATAATTAGACTTAAAAACATAAATAGGAATGTCCGCAGAGGCTAAAACAGAAATTCCGTCAGAAACAATACCAACAGGAGGGTTGTCAATCATTACAATATCATACCTCTCCTTAAGTTCTGATAAAATATTTTTATATTCTGTACTTAAAATTAATTCCGATGGATTTGGAGGAATGGGGCCTGCTGTTATAAAGTCTAAATTTTCAAGGTGTGATTTTCTTATTACATTATCTAAACTATCATTTCCAGATATAATATTACTCATACCTGATATGTTTTCTTGATCAAAACCATGATGAACTTTTGGTTTTCTTAAGTCTAAGTCAATAACTATTGTCTTTTTTCCTGATACAGCAAGCATCCCCGCCAAATTCAGCGCCACAAAAGTTTTTCCCTCTCCAGAAACAGAAGAAGATATCGCCATTACCTTTGCATTTTTATCAACAAAACTCATGTTGGCTCGTATACTCCTTATTGCCTCTGCAAGTCTAGATTTAGANGACTCAGTAACAACAACTTGAGAATACTTCATTTTCTTTTTGTAGTNTGGTACNCCACCCAAATAATTTGTGCCTTCTGGTAAAAGATTTAGTAAATCTTCAGATCCNACAATATCATTATANGTCACATATTTTAATAATAAATACGATAANCCAAAAATTAAACCCAAGNCCAAAGCAAATCCATAAACAATTTCTCTCTTAGGTGTCATGGGGGTTTTGGGCTTCACTGGATTACTAAGGACTCTGTTAGTTGATGAATACCCTGCATTTGATAATGTATATTCTATCTTTTTTTCTGTAAATAATGTAAAGTACTTATTGTTTAGCTCTTCAATATATTTTAGGCGATCATAGCGCATTATTGCTTCAGGCAGCTTATAATACTCCGACTCTAGTTCTAGTATTTTTCCTTGTAATAATGCCATGCTTTCCTTCACTCGCTCTTCAATGATGATAAGGCTTTTTCTAATAGAAACAATTCTTGCGTCTATTTTTTGATCTAGAATCTCTATCTCTTTGTTTTGTGGTGTTAAACCCGTTAATAAATTTTCTTTTTTCTCAAGCAAGGCATTCAGCTCTTCTACTTGTTTAATGACATTTGCTTCTAGGTTTTTTTTACCCAGCATTTCAGGAATTAACTTATAAATTTGTATTCTATCTGGGTTGGGAGTGATTTTTGACTTTATTAAATAAAGAGTAACCAGCTCTTCTTCGTTTTCAAGTTGTCTGGTTTTAAAACTATTAATTCTTGAAGACAGCTCAACTGTTGTGTTGTCTGGGTTTGAGAGTTTTGATTTTTTTTGAAAAGAGGTAATACTATCCTTTGATTTCTGTAATAATGTCGATAATGAATCCAGTTGAGTATCAACAAAGGCTAATATTTTATCTGTATTTTTTTTACTTATTTCTTCTTCATATAAAAAGAATACATCCATAATTGCTTGTGTCATGTCACGTGTTAACTCTGGATTGTAATGATCAAATGTTATTTGAATTGTTTTAGCAGATGG
This sequence comes from Crocinitomicaceae bacterium, assembly GCA_002696025.1. Lineage (GTDB taxonomy): Bacteria > Bacteroidota > Bacteroidia > Flavobacteriales_D > Crocinitomicaceae > UBA952. The sequence goes on along the minus strand of NZQU01000100.1, from coordinate 4,941 downwards.
GTCAATTGCAGAAACCGTTAAATTCTTTTTTAAAGACCTCATTACATCGTATTTTTTATTAAATACAAAATAAAGCCGGTTGTTTTTATTAATTTCTGTTATTCCAAATTTGTTTTTCGCTTTTACAATTATTTCAAAACTCTTTGTTTTTATTGGTTTATTTAATTCTCCTGATATTTTTTTACTTTGTCCATTATGAGTATAGCTTATCTCTAATTTTCCTTTTTTTTCTTTAATGTCAAAATGAACACCACATAATGTTGAATCTAATAATTTAACAGGTTCTACCGAAACCAAATTAGAACGATAAAGGTCTTTCGTTAATAGTTTTCCTTCGGAATAAACACTTGTATAAAGACTTAGTCTTTCCACTGCTTTTTCAAATATAAACTCTGACTTTAAGAGTTCAATATATTTAGAAAGTCCTCCATCAGCACTTTCTCTATCTGTAAATGCATCTTTACCTAAAACTTCTTTTACCCTGTCCTCTTCAACAATCTGAATGACTGCTTTGGATTGAAATATTGGCTTGGTATAGCGGAGATAGAAAAATGCTACTGTTGAAAAAAAGACAATAAATAATATTGGAGCAAACCAATGCTTTCTTAAAATCTCACCAAGAATTAATGGATTATAATCTTTATTTACTATTAATTTTCTCTGATTTAAACTACTCATTAAATAATTATTGTAATCTTATTAGGATTGTCATTATGGCAAATGCAGATGTAACTGTACTTACCCAAGGAGCAATCTCTTTTAATACTCTCCCTCCAATTCTTGGCCGTATATCAATATATATATAGTCTTCACTTTGAACAATCATTTCAGAGTCTTTAATACCTGCAATAGTTGACAAATCTATTTTATAAACCTCTCGCTTTCCTTCGTTTGTTTTTCTTATAAGTTTTATGGAGTTCGCCATTCCATCTTCTCCTATACCCCCTGCACTTGCAAGAACTTCTAGAAGAGTTGTGTTCACATTTGGCAATGGCAAAACTTGAGCTACTCCTCTTCCTGAAAATATTACAACTCGTTGGTTGGTAAGTTTAATTTGAACAAATGGGGACACGTAATTTTTTGATAAAATATCAACTAAAGTATCTTCAAGTTGAATAGCTGTCAAACCTGAGACCTTTAAAATGCCTATCACAGGCAATTCTGCTGTTCCGTCTGTTCTAACCAAATAATCTTGAATCATCAAATTACTTGCGTTCATTCTATTCATATTAGTGTTCGGATCAACACCTGAAAGATTATATACTATTTTTTCCCCATCATTTGTAGAAAAATAAAAGCTAAACCTATCTCCAGGACCTATTTTATAATCAGTTGATGGTTTAAGAGGAATGGAATCAAACTTAAAGGCCGAATCCTCTTCAATCTGAAACATTAAATTACTATTTACCTTCTTTTTAATGCTTTTACACCCAATAAAAAGAGATGATATTATTAGCATAATTAAGAAGTGTGCGCGTTTATTCATTTTACGTTTTTTTCAGATAATAATTCTAAATAATATTTTTCCATATTATCTGCTAATTTCTTATAGTTATACTTGCTACCAACATGTTCCCAGCCTTTGGCTGAAAATTGATCTCTCAAGTTTTTATCTTCTATCAATAAATTCATTTTTGATACATAAGCATCAATATCTCCGATTTTAACAACAAAGCCAGTTTCACCATTGTTGACGATGTTTCTAACTCCACCAACATCAGTTGATATAACAGGAACACCAGAGGCCTGTGCCTCAATTAAACTAACAGGAGTGCCTTCATTGTTTGATGTTAAACAAATTATATCCATTCCAGCGTTAAATTCATTAATGTTTTTCACCCATGAAGTCATACGGATATCAATACCTTCTTGTTTCATTTGATTAACATTTTTGCTTATTGGGTCTTTCAACTCACCATCACCAACAATTAAAAATGCAACGTTTTTTTTTCGGTTTTCACACACTTTTTTAACAATTTCAAGGAAAAAATCATGATTTTTAATTGGCGCTAACCTTCCAATTATTGCTATCACAACGACTTCCTCCTGAAAACCATATTGATCTCTTATTTTTTTGCGGTTTTCAGTTTTGTTTTGCCTAAACTTATCTAAGTCAAAACCCAACGGAATTACATTTACTTTGTTTTTAGAGCATATCTTATAGGTTTCTGTTAGTTCTTGTTTTTGAATGTCTGAAATTGCAATAATTCCAGTTGATCTTTTTGCCAATTGCTGCTCAATAAACTTAAATAAAAATGTTTTTACTTTTCCAAAATAAGAATGAAAAACATGACCATGAAACGTATGTAGTACAATTGGGACGGAACAATCAAAAGCAGCTTTTCTGCCAAGAGCTCCAGCCTTAGATGCATGTGTGTGAACAATGTCAGGTTTATACTCCTTTATTATTTCCTTTAATTTTTTTAGGGCTTTTTTATCACTAAAAAAATTAGGCTTTCTTTTCATTTCGGGTAATAAAGTTGCCTTTACTCCATATTGATCTAATATATGAAGCGAATCCGCCTCCCCTTCCTCAGGCAAGCCTCCAACCAAAAGTGTTTCAAAACGATCAGAAAGAAACCCGGTTAAAAAAGTTGCATTATAAGTTGGTCCTCCAATATTAAACCTATTTATAATTCTTAATATTTTTATCTTTTTTTTCTTGTTCATAAAGAAATTAATGAGTCTTATTTTTTTTGGTTTATTTTTTGCTAATTTGTAATGAAAATAAACGATTTAAAAATGACAGTGCAAAATTACGGAATTCTTTTATTCCTATTTATCTTTTCTAACTTTTATAGTCAAAACACTATTCAGCATAATATCAACTTGTTAACAGATAACCCTTTATTAGAAAATGCAAATGTTACTTTTTTGGCCATTGACTTAAATAGCGGAGATACAATTGCTTCGCACAACCCTTTTAAAAGTCAAGCATACGCTTCAAACAATAAACTTTTTTCAACNGCCTCTGCNCTTGAAATTATTGGCCCTAAATACAAACCNANAACACGTATATATATNNCTGGACATATTGGAAAAGACAGTACCCTTTTTGGTGATTTATGGATTAGAGGGGGGTGTGATGTTTCTCTAGGAAGTGTTANGTATAACGGCTATAAAAATGCACTTGATTTTTTAGATGATTGGGTCGCACTTATTAAAGAGAAAGGTATAAATAAAATAACAGGTTCTATTTATACCGATGGCTCTGACTTTGGATACGATGGCGCTCCAAATGGATGGACCTGGTCAGATCTTGGTAATTATTATGGTGCAGCAAGTTCAGGTGTTTGTTTTCATGATAATATGATGGAGTTATATTTTGAAACTGGAAAAGCGGGAACCAAATCTAAATTAATAAAAACCCTCCCTGAATTTCCAGATTTAATATTTCACAATTACATTTCTGCCGCTAAGATTTCTTATGATGGAGCATATATTTATGGTGGGCCATATTCTTCTGTTAAATATGGCAAAGGTATTCTGCCGGAAAATAAAGAGGCTTTTATGGTTAAAAGCAGCATGCCAGATCCATCATATCAACTTAGCTATGAGCTAAACAAAAAACTTATTGAGTATAAATTAATGAACTCCATTAAGGTCACAAAAGAGAACAGCATTAAACGCCCCATCTATAATGATTCAACACTTTTATTTTCTTACGAAGGAAAAACAATACGACAAATAATAAAAGAAACAAATACATACAGTGTTAATTTTTTTGCTGAAGGATTGGTTCAACTGATTGGTTATATTGAAAGTGGAAATGGAACTACATCAAGAGGCTTAAAAGACATGAAAAAATATTGGTCAGATAAATTTACCACTAAAGGGCTTTATATAACTGATGGAAGTGGCTTATCAAGAAGCAATGCCTTAAGCGCCTCTCATTTCTGTTCTTTATTAAAGTACATGTATTCTGAATCAGATCACTATGAGGATTTTTTTAATTCTCTTGCTGTTGCCGGTAAAACAGGTACTTTTAAAAATCTATGCTCTGATCAACTTGGAGAGGGGCGTGTTTTTGGAAAAAGTGGAACGCTAACTAGAGTTAAGGCATATTCTGGATATGTTCATTCAAATAGTGGAAAGAAAATCGCTTTTTCTTTTTCTATTAATAATTTTAATTGCTCAAAACACAAGTTGGTAAAGCTTTTTTCTAAAACCCTAAACGCAATGGCTGTATATTAATTTCCTTATTTGTAAAAATGCATCTCCTCTATGTATTTATAAACCGGCTCTGTCAATAGATACTTTACATCTTTACCTTGTTTAATTGATTTTCTTATAAAACTTGCTGATACCTTCATTACAGGAGCCTCATTACAAAATATGATTTTTGGATGCTTGTAAAACTGATGTTGTTCTTGAAGTTTATACTTTTCAAGCTCTTGCTCTTCTTGAATTGTTAATACGCGTGGGTAAACATAAATGCTGTGATTTTTTAGAATCACCTCATGATTAAACCACTTATGAAGACTCCTTAAATTATCCTCTCCCATAATAATAGAAAATTCCTCTTTAGGGTATTTTTCCATTAAGTAAGTTAAAGTAGTAACCGTATAGCTGGGCTTTGATAGTGAAAATTCTATATCACATGGCTTTAGTTTATTATTGTCATCAATTGCCTCTTTAACTAGAGCTAATCTATGAAAGTCTGGCAACAATGACGCTTTATTTTTGAGTGGATTTTGAGGCGAAACAACAAGCCAAACCTGATCGAGGTCTGTATGTTCAGCCATATAGTTCGCAATAACTAAATGGCCTACATGAACAGGGTTAAATGTTCCGAAATATAGTCCGATTTTCATTTTGATAAATACTTTGTTACTATTTCTTTAGCTTGCCTTTTTGCTTCTTCTAAAACATCATTAACCAAAACCACATCAAATTTGTTTGCATATTTCATTTCCTCATTTGCTTTTGATATCCTCTGAA
>NZQU01000099.1 GCA_002696025.1 Crocinitomicaceae bacterium | reverse complement strand
TCTTTATTGATTTCAAGAAGTAGAGCGCCAAAAATACTAGTCATTTTAACAGAGCCAGATAATATATCATACATATCAGGCAGTATTTTTATTTTGGTATTGGCACCCTCAATTTTACTAATAATGGATTTTAATTTATTATGCTCAGTACTGTCCAAGGCAATAATAACTTCTTCAATGTTATATTGTTTAATAATCCATTGTATTTTATCTAAAGTTCCCAAATGGGGCAATTTTTCCATTAAAACCTTATCAATGCCGTTTAGATTAATAAATCCAATAAAATCATGAATATTTTTAGGTGTTTGATACAATTCATTATAAAGTTTAAGGGCTTTTTCGCTTCCACCTACAAGAAGTGTTTTAAAACCTTTATTTGGTTTTGAGACTTCCCTAACGATTATAGATGCAAGAATTAATCGAAACAAAAGAGTTGTACAAAAATGAAGAAGAAATAGTAAACTAACCGATTGATAGTATGTTGTATATTCAAGAACCTGATCATCAAGTAAGAGGGAAAAGAAAATAATTAGAGATCCAAAAATAGAAGCACTTAAAGTAAATGTTATGGCCCTTAGCCTGTAAATTCTTTTAATTTCAATATATGTACCTTGAAGGTAGTATAGAAATAACCATGCAATAGGCACAATTCCAATGCCTATGTAAAATGAATTATTTGGATAAAAATCAGCATCTTCAATCCATGTTTTTCTCAAGTAAAAAAAGATTGACCATGATAAAAAAGCTGTTAGCCAGTCGGTTGATATAAATAAAACCCTCCAAAATTTACTATGCATGATTGTTAAAAATGGATTAGTTTAATATTATCAATACATATTTCTCCTGAGGTTTGCCCATTTTCTAGATCGAGTTGAGCTGCAAATGATTGTTCAAAATAGGAGCCACTTGCTTGATTGCTAATCAACTCCCTTAGGTCAATATATATTTTTTTCCAAACAGTGGGCGAGGTTTGTTGAGCATTTAATTGAATGTTTGGATTGTTTGTTATTCCGCTTTGAGAAATTGCGAGTAGTCCTGTAACAACATTAATGTCATTTTTATAATCTATTTCCATATAAACTTCTTGGCCATATGGTAAATATTTTTGCGCAGTTGTATAGGCAACCCATAAAGAATCAGAACTTGTCAAATTTACTTTCCCATAATAGTTGCCATTAAAACTTTGAAGATTGTTATTCGTAACCTGGTAATTTGCAGATGATGTATTTGGATCGTCCTCTAGTGCTATAGATATATCTTCAAAATCTTCTACCCAAATAGTAAGGTTATCTTTATATTGAGTTGTGGGATTGATTACAAGTGTTTCATTCTGAATTAGTTCAGCATTCACTTCATATAAATCAAGAAATGGATATATTTTTTTAGTCGCAGAAATCCCATTGTTTTTAATAGCTGGATATATTTTAATAGATGACATTCCTGATGTTAAAACAGGGATTTTAAATGGGACTTCAAAAACACCAATAATTGAATCGTTAATATATAGCCAAGCTTCTGTTATATTATGATTAAGTTCTCCTTCATCACCTCCTAGATTTGGATTGGCAGAAATCGTCCATTCTCCAACTTCAATCCAGGAAGGGTCTGGGTTGTTTTTTACGCATGAATTTAAGGTTAAAATGAAACCTAAAACAAATAATAAAAAGGATGCTCTCACGATAATAATGTAACGATTATAATATTAATATATTGCTTTAATTTAAAAGTTTCTCTTGAATTTTGTGAGCAACTTTTAATGCCTCTAAGCCATCTTTTTCAGATACAATAGGTGTGGTGTCATTTTTAATGCAATTGTAAAATGAAATTAGCTCTTCTTTAATTGCATTGTTGTGCTCTATTTCTGGTTTGTCTATTAAAACCTTTTTTTTAGGTTTTCCATTTCCAGGATCAAAAATCAAATCAAATGGATCAGCTTCTGATGTTAGCGATTCCATTTTTAAACATTCGTATTCTTTATTTAAAAAATCAACACTAACATAGGCGTCTTTCTGAAAGAATCTTGATTTCCGCATATTTTTCAATGAAATTCTTGATGCTGTTAAGTTGGCAACACATCCATTTTCAAATTCAATTCTAGCATTTGTGATATCATGAGAGTCACTAACAACAGAAACACCAGATGCAGATATGTTTTTGATTTGAGAGTCAACCACACTTAAAATAATATCTAAATCATGAATCATCAAATCTAATACAACCGGAACATCTGTGCCTCGAGGGTTAAATTGAGCCAACCTATGTGTTTCTATGAACATAGGATTGGATAATTGTTTTTTTGCAGCTATAAATGCAGGGTTAAACCTTTCTACATGACCAACCTGAACTTTAACATTATGAATTGAGGCAAGATTTTTTATTTCTTCAGCTTCTTTTGTTGTTTGAGCTATAGGTTTTTCTATGAAAACATGTTTTTTTGAGCCAATAGCATTATTTGCAATTAAAAAGTGAAATTTAGTTGGGGTAACGATATCAATACAGTCACTCATTTCAATCAACTCTATTTCTGAGTTAAATCGTTTGATATCAAGTTCTGATTCAATTTTTGATGCATTTTCATCATTTGGATCAAAAAATCCAACAACTTTAAAAATATCTTTTAATTCAAGAAGTATATTCAAATGAATTCTCCCTAAATGTCCAACTCCAAAAAGGCCAACTTTAAGCATCTAAAATTATTTGCAACAAAAATAAGATTTATCCTTTTTGTTGACGGTAAAAATTTATTAAATAAAGATAAAATATTCCCTTATTAAGGATTTTGTTTTCTCTTTGTAAAGGCCTTTTTGATTTGAGAATAGTCAAGCCAATACATCATTTTTATAGAAAAACTATTTAAAGGGCCATTTGTTAGAGAATACTGTAAATTGTTAAAGTAGCTTCTATCAACATTGATATCGTCAATAAATATAGAGTTTTTCCATACCAAACTTAATTCACTACCTGGTGCAAAAATCCATCTATATTGAAAGTCAATGGTAAATGCATTGAAATTAATATCATATGCTGAATTTCCATCTAGATCATTTCCAGAAAATGGAATTTCTTCAAGTCGCCCATTGTCAAGTAAACTATAGAATGAATTATAGGATATCCTAGAATTATAGTGCCTTAAGCTAAATACAATTCCCATTCTGTTTGTAATTCCATAATCCAATCGAATTGTGTTCACAGAATTAATTCTGTTTCTATTTCCAAATAAAATGCCATCAATTTGTTCGAAAGGTTCGTGGGTATAGTTTCTAACTGCAAAACCTTGGCTGTTAAATTGATAGTCTTGCTTCCATTCGTGATATAAAAATATATTTTTAGTTATTAAAAAACGGTTTTCGAAAGCATAACCATATTCATCCCAATTGTCTCTTTGAACTGCTGTATATCGCAATCTAAAATCAAGTGCATATCTTTTTTGATAGTTGCTTGAAAACCATGCAGATGTTGTAATCCAAGTGGGACGAATAAAATACTTCCCCCATTCTCTTGGTTCAAAAAAATCATAAGATTCTGTAATTGAACCATTCATTCGAATGCCTCCTGCATGAAAAAACTTTGAAACGATTGTTCCGTTCAATCTAAAATAGGTTCCTATATATTCATCTGGATTATACAATCTTTTATATTCTATTGCCGCTCTTGAGAAAATTTTATTTGCAAATTTCCATTTAGGATTGAAATTTCGATATGATCCTTCTATTTCAATATTTCTTTTGTTGTTTACTCGATTAAAGCCAAGATCATTTATGTCATATGTATCTGATTGTTCAAAATACTCAGTGTTGAATACAAAATTTCCTCTTTGTTTGCCAAGAATAATTCCTGCTTCATGTCCTATGTTGTTTTCTGTTTCATAAACTTTAGCCGAAATAGAGCTATATCCAGTGATAAAATAATTATTGTTTTTACTGTTGAAGTTGAAATCTAATCCAGTTACATTGGCATCATAAAAGTGACCAGATCTCCAAACATTTGTATTGGTAAATGTGATCGAGCTATTATTTTTTAAGTTTTGATCCAAAACAAAAACATTGAAATTAGTTAATGGTGATGTGATAACTGTTCGGCCTTGACTATTTATAGTATCTGTAGCTGTGCCATAATTAACATCGTTTATACCATTGAATAAACCAATTCCAAGTCCATTTTTAAGTCTTCCAGATAGCTTTGAGGCATTTATTAGTCTTGGGTTTTGATTGTCTTGTGAAAGTGTTTCATTTTCATTTAATATTTGACTGCTTATGTCATAGTTTGGTTGAACACCAATTCTTCTACTGTAAAATAATCCAGCTTTATTAAATAGCTCTGTACCTTCAGTAAAAAACTGTCTATTTTCATTAAATGAGATTTCAAAAGGACTGATATTAAGAACTTGCTTATCAAAAACAACCTGTCCAAAATCAGGCACCAATGTGACATCAAGTGTTAGCGCTTCATTTATGCCATATTTAATGTCCATTCCCCCATTAAATGAACTTGCTAATGTTTTTCCATCTCCTGTTGCTATTTCATCAATGTATGATGATACATATGGCATAAAAGTCAATCTCAGCGGTGGGTTAATTCCTTTTAGCCCTTTTAAATTTCCACACTGAACTAATTTAAGGTCCTCCATGTCTGGTGTTATTGTATTCCAATATGATTCTTCTCGATTTCTGCTGATAGATCTACCAAAGTTAATTCCCCAGTTTTGTATTTCTTTTTTGGGAAATCTTAGGGCAGAGTATGGGATTTCGATTTCACATGTCCAAGCATCTTCTGATATTTTAACTTGACTTTTCCAGGCAAGGTTGAATTGGAAATTAAAATTTTCTTGAGCAATTTTAGCATCGCTTTGAACATTTCTACTAGTGACTCCAAAAAAGAAACCATTTTGAGCATCATTATAAGTGTCAATAAACAATCCAAATAAATCAATTCGAGCAGACAATTGATCTCTAAAAGAAATAACTTTTGAAATGGAATCTTTGTAATCATAGCATACAGCACCTATGTAAATGGCTTCATCATCATAGATTACTTTAACCTCAGTTTTTTGTGTTATTGGGTTTCCGGGGAAAGGTTTTAATTGAGTAAAATTAGATGCTATAGATCTATTCTCTGTCCAAGAATTTTCATTCAATATGCCATCAATTTTAATGTTTTTATTTGTGCGCTTGGCATCAATATCTTTTTGACAAAACACATTAAAAGATAAAAACAAGAAAATAAAATACAAAGAGGTTTTCATAATTCTATGACTAAAACATGTTAGAGTTCATAATGTTTTTAGCGATGTATTTATTTTGTTTCATTTATTCCTCTTTGAAGCCATGCTTTAAATTTTTCAATTCGTTTATGTCTCTCATAATTACCTGGTCCATTTTTCAAATGTTCACCTTTATGATTCAACATAATATAAAATGGCTGAGTATTTGTTTTGTATTCAATCATTTGTTTAACAGCCCATTTATTTCCATAGGTGGTAACATTAATTTCTCGGTTATTTACTCTTACGATTTTTTGTTCCGATTTTGTTAATGAAGTTTTGTCATCTACAAACAATGAAATAATAACAAGTTTTTCGCGAAGAATTTCAAGAACTTCTGGGGCACTCCAAACTAATTGTTCCATTTTTCTGCAATTTACACAGCCCCAACCTGAAAAATCAAGTAAAACGGGTTTCTTAATTTGTTTTGCATAATTCATTCCCAGATCATAGTCATGAAATACTCTCAAATTATGAGGTCCTTGAAATGTGTTTTTAATAAAATCACTTTGGGAATAGGATTTAATTGAGGTAAATCCTAAAATAAAAATGAGGATAAGGAGAAATCGCATTACTGTAGTGCTGATTTAAATAATAAAGAGATTATTTTAACTCATTTAAACCTTCTTCAAGCCAAGCTTTAAATTTATTTGGATTGCTGTGATTTTGATAATCTGCAGAACCGTTAGATAAATCTTTTCCATCGGGTGTTTGCATAACATAGTATGGTTGTGAGCTGGTCTTGTATTCACTCATTTGTTTAACAGTCCATTTATTTCCAATGGTAACAACATCAATATCACGACCATCTAAATTAACTGTTTTTTGTTCATTCTTAGGAAGGCCAGTCCGCTCATCAACATAGAGTGATACAATAACTACGTCATTTGTTAAGTGTTCAATTATTCCAGGTTCACCCCAAACTGATTGCTCCATTTTACGGCAATTTACACAGCCCCAACCTGTAAAATCAACAAAGAGTGGTTTGTTGACTTTTTGAGCATAAGCCTTGGCTTTATCGTAATCTTTAAATGCCATAATTCCTTGAGGACCTTCGTGCATACCATCAACATGTTCAGCATCTATGGTGTTGTTGCTATGACCGCTATTCCCTTTCATAAATCCACCTGGAGCTTCTGCGTAGAAATCAGGTGGTAAAAACGCATTCACTAATTTAAGAGGAGCGCCCCATAATCCAGGTATTAAATAGATTGTAAAAGCCAATACAAAAGTAGCCATCATTGAACGGCCAACAGATAGTTTATCAACAGGACTGTCATGAGGGAGTCTTATTTTACCAAATAAGTATAATGTCAATGCACCAAATACAGCGATCCAAATTGAAATAAATATTTCTCTTTCAAGAAGGTGCCATTGCATCGTTGTATCTGCTGTCGATAAAAATTTAAAAGCAAATGCAATTTCAAGAAAACCTAAAAATACCTTTACAACATTTAACCAACCTCCAGAAGAAGGCATGGAATTTAACCAAGTTGGGAAAATTGCAAATAGCATAAAAGGAAGCGCAAGAGCAAGTCCAAAGCCAAACATCCCGATCATTAAAGCTGTTGATCCCCCGTAAGCTGATAAGCCGCCGAGCAAACTACCTAGTATAGGACCTGTACATGAAAATGAAGCTAATGATAAAACAAGCGCCATAAAGAAAATCCCGACGACTCCTCCTTTATCTGCCTTGGCATCTGCAGAGTTGACCCATTTAGATGGTAATTGTATCTCAAATGCACCAAGAAATGATAGACCAAATATGAAAAGCATCAAGAAAAAGAAAATATTAAAGTAGACATCAGTAGAGAGTTGGTTTAGTAATTCTCCTGCACCGGTGACAACAACAATAGCTCCTAATAATAAATGTATCAATACAATAGAAGCTCCGTATAACAAAGCATTTTTAATTCCTTTAGCTTTTGATTGTTTATCTCTAGTAAAGAAACTAACTGTCATAGGAATCATAGGGAAAACACAAGGCATGATTAGTGCAAGAAACCCACTTCCAAAAGCCAATAAAAACACTCCCCACATTGATTGATCTTCTTTATTTTCTTTTTTCTTTTCTTTAGTATTATCAACTGTTTTTTCTTCACTATTCTTGCTTTCTTCATTAGCTTCAGGCTCATCAGCTATAATTGATGAAACAGTATCTTCGATAATGTCCTCTTCTTCTTCCTCATCCTCATCCTCATCACCTGATGATACTCCTTTAATGTTAAGAGTGAAATCAGTTTCGTAGGGTGGTAAACAATGTGAGTCATCACAGGTTTGAAATCCAAAAATTCCTTTTAAAACAAAATCTTTTTTTGATTTTACTTTAATTTTACGCTTCATTACAATTTTGTTTGAATGGTAATAAAGATCTTCATCAGCTTCTTTATCATGAACAAAAATTGGTTTTGGCTCTATTACTTTTCCTTTAATTGAATAATTTTTTGATGATGGTAAAGTAATAGTCGTGGGAATAGTAAAGGCACCATCAGGAAGATTAGCAGCATATATATGCCAATGTTTGACCATTGTTATTTGAGCAATTATGGTAGCATCTTCACCATCTTGATCAACACTAAATTTCCAACTTACCTTATCTTCAGGATATTCAATTTGAGAATTTAATTGTAATGAAAATAATAGAATGCTAAATAAGCATAAAAGATTAATGAGTTTTTTCATAGTTTTTGAATTGCAAAATAATTTAGAGTCCAAATATAATAATAAGCAAAATCATTCACGTCAATATTGACGTGTTTTTAATTTAAAGTAACGTATAATTTTGGAGAACTTCTATTTTACTAAAATCGAACTTCGGTTAATCTTTCAATTGGAACCCAAACTCCACCTTTTAAGCAAATAAATTTTTTGCCAGAAGCCCAAATGGTAGTTTCAACTTTTTTTAAGCCATCATCATCATGAAAAAAGATACCAACTTTTCTTCTGTGAGAATTGCCAAGTACGGTAGCTTTTTTTATTTGTTTAAGTAAGTCTGGATGTTGTTTGATTGGTATTTTGCTTGTGAATTGTAGTTTTGGAATTACTTCTTTTTGTACTAATTTAAATTGCATAGTTTAGCTTTATTTGTTACTTAAATATAGGAATAAAATTGAGTTATGCAATATTTTGTTGATAAAAAAACACGCTATATTCTTGCTGAGCAAACTGTGTTTTGATTTGCAAACAGTCCGGCTTTATATTGGTAATATGCCGTAATACAGATCATTCCAGCATTATCAGTACAATACTGAAAGTCAGGTATATAGATGTCGAAACCATCAATTTCCTCAAGTTTTTTTAAGGCATTTCGTAATCCAGAATTTGCTGAAACACCCCCTGCAATTGCTATCTTTTTAATTCCTAAATCTTTTGACACTTCACAAAGTCTATCAATTAAGATATCAACAATGGTTTTTTGTAATCCAGCACATAAATGATTTATTTCTTGCTTAATAAAATCGGGATTTTCTTTTGTTTGTTTTTGAATAAAATATAAAAAAGAAGTTTTGAGTCCACTGAAACTAAAGTCATATCCTTTTACTTTAGGTTTGGCAAACTTATATTTATCAGGGTTGCCATTTTTAGACATTTTATCAATCAATGGACCCCCAGGATAATTTAAGCCTAAAATCTTTGCGCCTTTATCAAATGCTTCACCTGCTGCATCATCAATAGTACTTCCAATAATTTCCATATCAAGATGATCTTTAATAAGGACAATTTGTGTGTGGCCACCAGAAACAGTTAAGCATAAAAATGGAAATGTAGGCATTTGCTTGTTTTCTTGTTCAATAAAATGAGCAAGTATATGAGCTTTCATGTGATGAACGTCTATAATTGGTTTGTTTAATGCAAGACCTAAAGATTTTGCAAATGAGGTGCCTACAAGAAGCGATCCTAGAAGACCTGGACCTCTTGTAAATGCAATTGCATCTAGATCTTTGAGCTCAATGCCAGATTCTTTTATGGCTCTATCAACTACAGGAATAATGTTCTTTTCGTGTGCTCTACTAGCTAGTTCAGGAACAACACCACCATAATTAGAATGAATAACTTGACTAGAAACTACATTGCTTAAAATTTTTGAATTTAATGATACAGCAACAGATGTATCATCGCAAGATGATTCAATTCCTAAAATTATAATGTTTTCTTCAGCCAATATTGAGTATTTTTGTTTTGGTATGTCAAAAGTATTGAAAATTGTTGGTCAATCTCTAGGAATTGTGCTTGAATGTCTTTTGGCTTTTCTTATTATTTTTCTTTTTGTTGTCCGCTCATCTTTTGTTCAAACATATATCGCCAATCAAGTAACTCAATACCTTTCAAACGAACTAAAAACAACAGTTAAAGTTGATAAAGTTGATGTTATATTCTTTGATAGACTTGCGATTGATGGTTTGCTAATCAAAGATCAAACAAAAGATACATTGATTTCTATGAGTACAATTAAGGTTAAATGGAATACATTAGATGTAATCAAACAAAAAATCAATTTAGAATCGATTTCATTAAATGACGGATTTGTAAACATTACAAAAAAAGATGGCATTTTTAATTTCGATTTTATTCAGGATTATTTTAAAAGTGATGATCTAAAAAAAGAACCATCAAAATTTGACTTTTCATTGTCTGATCTGAAACTAAATAATATAAAGTTCTATTACAACGACTCTAATAAAGAAAAAGAATTAAAGCAATTGGATTTTTATCATTTGCTTTTTGAAGATATTTCTGCAAACATTAAAAACATTAAGATAAATCCTGATCAGTTTGCATGTTCTTTACAATATTTAACGGCCAAAGATCAATCTGGCTTTAAAATTAACAAAGTTAAATCTGATTTTTTTTTATCTGAACGGGGCATTCAGTTAAAAAACACATGTATCAATACCAAAGATTCTAGGATTGTTTTTTCCAAAGCAAATTTTAATGTAAATAATTTATCAGAGCTTTCTGATTTTGAAAATCTTGTAAACCTTGATGTTCAAATGAGTCCTTCTCAAGTCTCTTTTAATGATTTATCATACTTTGTTCCAGATCTTGAGGGAATGAATGAAATTGTGACATTAGAAGGGTTGGTCAAAAATACAGTCAATCAAATGAATTTAGATGATTTTTCTATTTCTATAGGAAAAAAAACATCTTTAAAAGGTTCTTTTAAGCTGCCTGAATTAAAAAATATTACAAAGTCAAACATTACTCAAGATATAGATTATTTATTTCTTGATTTTGATGATTTAGCTAAAATAAAACTCCCTATCAATTCTTCATCTGGATTTTTAAATTTAGATCCAAAAATAACAGAGTTAGCATATGTAGAGTTAATTGATACAAAGCTTAAGGGCGGGCTCAATGATTTTAATATATCTGTTGATACAATTAACACAATATTGGGTTCTCTTAGTGTTGATAAGCTGGGTTTTAAATGGGATTCAATTGCTGAAGCTTATTTGTTTACAAACAATTCTGTTAATCATTCAATTCAATTCAAATCTTTTAGGCTTGGAAAACTTCTAAATCAACGAAGTTTAGATCTAGTAAGTGGTAACATTGGTTTAAATGCTTTTATTCCATTAAGTGGAAACTTTTCATTATCAAATATAAATGGAGATCTAAGCCAATTTGACTTCAACAATTATTCTTATTCAAATATCAATATCTCTAAAGGGACTTTTATCAATAATGAATTAAAATGTAAAATTGACATCAATGATGACAACTTGATTTTATCTTACAATGGCTCTTTTGATTTTAAAGGAATTGGACATTATCAATGTGAGGCAACTTTAAACAAAGCAACTCAAGACATTTTGCAATCAGAATTCGCATTTCTTGATTCCTCTGATATTTTTAATACAACTATTAAAATGGATTTGTACGGTAATGATGTTAATAATTTAGAAGGAAATATTTCACTTGTAAATTCAAAATTTGCTGAATTTGAAATCCCGGAGTTTGATTTTGATGTTGTTCGCTCAAAGGAAAAAGATGTATTTGATTTAAGCTGTTCATTATTTGACTTTCATTTAGAGGGCAAAATTGATTTACACAATATTGTGGATGAGTTTTCAAATAAGCTAATCTCAATTGTTCCAAGAACTAAAAACACTATTAAAACCAACTTATCATTGAATAATAAAAATGATTTTAAATACAATTTATCTGTTAGAAATGCCAATTCTTTTTTACTTCATTTTAAGGAATATTTTCCTGATTTAATTATTGCTTCAGGCTCTAGAATTTATGGTAATTATAACTCTATTGAGTCTGATTTTAAACTCAATGCAGAATCTGACTTGATTCGTTTTAACAGAATATTATTTTCGAATATTAATATCAATCAAAGTATTAAGAAAGGAGAAATAGATGCTTCATGTAATATAAATTCGGTTACTATTCGAGATTCTATTCAACTCAATAATGTGTTGTTTCATTCTGAAGGAATTAATAATCATTTAATTTCTAATATAACTTGGGATCCAAATTCAAAATATCAATCTGATGTTTCATGGGTAACCGATATTGTATCTAATGAATTTGTTTCTCTAACAATTCTCCCCTCAAGTTTTTCTATTGATAAAAAAAAATGGATCATTGCTGATTCATCAAATATATTAATGGCGAATGGAACTTATAAAGTAAGTGGTTTTGAAATGAATAGAGCTGAACAGCTTATAAGAATTAATGGTTCAATATCAAGAGATTATAAAGATGGATTAAGCCTTGGCTTGTCAAATATCGATTTAAGTGAAATTGATCATATGTTTGGAATTAACAGTGGAATGAAGGGGAGTCTTAATGGTTCTGCTTTTTTATCGGATCCAAAAGGAGTTATTCGTTTTACTTCTAATTTGTTTATTGATAGTTTGTATCTAAATAATCATGAAATTGGAAACATCACCACTTTAGCAGCTTGGGATCCAATATTAAATTGTGTTGCAATGGATGGTGATTTATTTTATTTAGGTCAAAAAACTTTTGATTTTTCTGGTAAATATTTTATTGAAAAAAAGAAAAACAATTTAGACTTTAATCTTGATTTCAATAAGATGCCAATAGGAATCGCAAATGCATTTATGGATGAAAATGTTGTCAATAATATCGATGGTAAAATAAATGGGAAACTTAAAGTTACTGGAGAGCCTATTGCTCCTATAATGAAAGGAACTTTATTTGTTGATGATGCTTCTGCTAACATTTCTTTGCTTGGCGTTGATTTAAATTTTAATGGTAAGTTAAAAGTTCTTTCAGATGCCTTTATAATCGATAACATGCCAGTAAAAGATGAGGATGGAAACGTTGGTAATCTAATAGCAACTATTTACCATGATGATTTTGCAGATTGGAATTATGATGTTATCCTTGATTTAGAAACCAATCCAATAACTCATTCAAAAACAAATAAATTTCTAGTATTAAATACCGATTATCAAGAAGGAGATTATTATTATGGTAAAGCTTATGCAAAAGGAAGTTGTGAAATTGAAGGTGATGAATCTGAGATTACAATATCAGTTGACTTAAAAACTGAAAAAGGTACTAAAATAAATTTCCCAATGTATGGAACCTCAGATATTGATGCTGATAACGAATTCATAACTTTTGTTAGTCGAGAAAGTATTGAAACAATTGAGCCTAAAATCGATTTAAGCTCAGTTAATCTTGATTTAAATTTTGAAATCACACCAGATGCTGAAATTAAATTAACCTTTAATGAACAAACAGGAGATGAGATTGTGGCATATGGAGAGGGAAATCTCAACATGAAAATGAACGATGTTCATGAGCTTAATTTAGAAGGGGCATTAAATATAAATGAGGGGAGTCGATATGATTTTGCTATGGGACAAATCAAACAAAAGTTTGATATTCAAAAAGGCAGCAATATTGTTTGGAGTGGAAACCCTTATGATGCCGATATTAATTTGATAACTTCTTTTTCTTTTAAATCAGATTATGGTGATTTAGCTCCTGAAATTGAAGATAAATCACTTTCTAATAAAAATGTAAATTGTTTTTTGAATTTATCAGAATCACTATTAAAGCCTAAAATTGAATTTGACATCAAGCCCGGAAATGAATTATCCGAGTTAGGTAAAGCGTTGCTAAATAGAGTGAAAGGAGATCCAAATGAATTAAGTCTTCAGTTTTTTTCTTTGTTGATTTTTAGAACTTTTCAACCTCTTCAAGAATCACCTTCAGCTTCTGGATCTGCAGCAATAGATCTTGTTGAATCTCAAATAAATTCTATTTTAGGCCAAGTTTCAAAGGATTATAAATTAAGTCTGAATATTGAATCGGGAGATTTTAATTCACAAAATCAAAATTCAATTGAGAATCAGAATCAATATTCAGTTATGGAGTTTGATGTTTCAAAATCCTTTTTAGAAAATAGGCTGATTGTTTCAGGCAGTTTTGGAGTGAAGACAGATCAATCTACATCTAAAAATGGAGCAACATCTTCAGAAACAACAAGTACAAGTTCATTAATTGGTGATGTAATGATTGAGTATTTAATTAATCAAAAGGGAAATCTAAGAATAAATGCATTTAATGAATCCAACCGAAATAAAATCAATCAATCAGATGGAGATTTTACTCAGGGAGCAGGTGTTAGTTATCAGGAAGAGTTTGATAATTGGCAAGATTTTAAGCTTTTTCAAACTTTTTTAGATATTTTTCGACCAAAAAGGAATAAAAAGATTAAAAATAAAAGAAAGAAAAGACAGAAAAAAGTTCCAATTTTGAATGAAAATGGATATAATCCGGCTAATAAGCCGAACTTAATATCTTATAAATTATAATAAAATGAATAAAGTTTTAGTTGCAAATAGAGGTGAGATAGCTAGAAGAGTAATAAGAACATTGAAATTAATGAATATTAAGTCAGTAGCTATTTATTCAGATGCTGATAAAAATTCACTTCATGTTCAAGAGGCAGATGAATCAGTTTATATGGGAAAAAGCCCTGCATCTGAAAGCTATCTTCTTCAAGATAAAATAATTAACTATTGTAATGAGTTATCAGTTGATGCAATTCATCCCGGATATGGATTCTTGTCTGAAAATGCTGAATTTGCAAGAAAACTTCAAAAAAACAATATTAAACTCATTGGGCCCTCGCCAGAATCTATGGAGATTATGGGTGATAAGTTAAGTGCTAAACAAGCAGTAAAAAAGTTCAATGTCCCCCTTGTTCCTGGAATAGACAAAGCTGTTTCTGATGTTTCTGAAGCAAAAAAAATAGCGAATGAAATAGGTTATCCAGTTTTAATTAAAGCCTCAGCTGGAGGTGGAGGAAAGGGAATGAGATTGGTTGAGAATGATGATGATTTTGAGGATATGATGGAAATGGCACAAAGTGAGGCAAGAAATTCTTTTGGAAATGATGCTGTCTTTGTTGAAAAATTTGTAAACAAACCAAGACATATTGAGATTCAAGTTTTTGCTGATAGCAAAGGAAATGTTGTATATCTATTTGAAAGGGAGTGCTCTATTCAAAGAAGGCATCAAAAAGTTATTGAAGAGGCACCTAGTTCAGTATTAACTAGTAAATTAAGACAAGAAATGGGAGAGGCTGCAATCGCTGTTTGTAAATCATGTAATTATGAGGGAGCAGGAACCGTTGAGTTTCTATTAGATGGTGATTTGAATTTCTTTTTCTTAGAAATGAACACAAGACTTCAAGTTGAACACCCTGTTACAGAAGAAATAACAGGTTTTGATTTAGTTGAATGGCAAGTCAGAGTTGCAAGAGGGGAGGAGTTACCTAAAAAGCAAGAGGAGATTTCTATCAATGGCCATTCTATAGAAATTAGAGTATATGCTGAAGTTTCTTTAAATAATTTCACACCTGACATAGGAGTTCTAAATAGGTATCGTGTTCCAAGAGGATTCGGAGTTAGAGTAGATGATGCTTATGAGGAAGGTATGGAAATCCCTATTTTTTACGACCCCATGATTGCCAAGTTAACTGTTCATGCAAAAGACAGATCATCTGCAATAACAAAAGCCTTATCAGCAATTGATGCATATGAAATATCTGGAGTTAAAACAACTCTTGATTTTGGAAAATATGTTCTAATGCATGAAGCATTTGTATCCGGAGACTTTGATACTAATTTTGTTAAATATTACTTTAATGATCCATCGCTTATGTTTTCTAGTTTTAAAGATGAAAACGATGCCATGCGAGCCTCTATTGATGGAATTTGGAGTCAATTGGTTAAAAATAAAAATGAAAACAATGCTTCAAGGAGTATTTCTTCAGCTTGGAAATTAAAAAATTAAAAATCATAAAATGCCTAGAGGTGTTGTTTTAAAATCTACAGGAAAATTTTATAGTGTTCTTTTAACAACAGGAATTGAAACAACAGCTGTTATTAGAGGTAAAACTCGTTTGACTCTTGATAAATCAACAAATCCTATCGCAGTTGGTGATGATGTTTTGCTTGATTCTTTTGAAGGTGATGATCAACTTATGGCAATTATTGAAATTGTTGACCGAAAAAATTATTTAGTTCGTAAATCAACAAATCTCAGTAAAAAAAGGCAAGTAATTGCGGCAAATATAGATTTGATTTTTCTTGTAGTTACATTGAAAAATCCAATTACACAAATTGGATTTATAGACCGTTTTTTAGTTTCAGCAGAGTCTTTTAGGATACCTGTAACAATATTATTTAACAAAATAGATTTATTAATTCCAGAAGAAAAACGCAAACTGGATGAAATGGCTCAATTGTATGGAAAAATAGGTTATTCATGTTACCATACCTCTATTTTATCCGCACAAACAATTGACCTTTTAAAAAAAGAAATTGATGGTAAACAGGTTTTATTTGCAGGAAATAGTGGCGTTGGTAAAAGTTCATTAATTAATGCGCTGGATCCTTCTTTAAATCTCAGAACAAATGAAATTTCTCAAACACATCTTCAAGGAAAACATACCACAACATTTGCTGAAATGCATCCAGTAAAATCTGGTGGGTTTCTCATAGATAGCCCAGGTGTAAAAGCTTTTGGTTTGGTTGACCTTGAAAAAGAAGTCATTTCTCATTATTTTCCTGAAATGAGAGATTTACTTAATTCTTGTAAGTTCCATAATTGTTTGCATTTAAAAGAACCCAATTGTGCGGTCAAGGAAGCTGTTGGTCGAGGCGAAATTTCACAAAGTAGATATCTTAGTTACCAACAAATGATGTTACATGATGATGACGAGGTTTATCGTAAAAACGATTTTTTATGAGAATTTTAATTCAAAGAGTTAGACAGGCCTCTGTTGAAATTTCCAAAGTTAAAACTAGTGAAATAAATAAAGGATTGTTATTGCTCGTGGCATTTGAAGATAAAGATGACCAAATAGATATTGATTGGATTGTAAAAAAAACATTAAGCTTGAGGGTTTTTTCAGATTCAAATAAAAGGATGAACTTATCAGTTGATGATATAAACGGTTCTATTTTAATTGTCAGTCAGTTTACATTATACGCTTCAACAAAAAAAGGAAATAGACCTAGTTTTATAAAATCAGCAGATCCATCGAAAGCATTGGATTTGTATAATCAATTTGTTAAATCTTTTAAATTAAGTACAAATTTAGACGTTCAAACAGGAACTTTTGGTGCTGATATGCAAATTTCATCTATAAATGATGGGCCAGTAACTGTAATGATTGATTCAAAAAAAAGAGAATAACTTTTTGAATAAACTTAATTTACTTATTTGCTTTTCTTGTTCAACTATTTGATAGTTTAATTATGTTAATATTGATATTCTTTCAATTAATTATAAAATTTAACGTACATTTGCTCACTATTAAAATAATATTATGAGTAAAGGAACAGTTAAATTTTTCAATGAAACTAAAGGATTTGGTTTTATTGTTGAAGCAGAAACAGAAAAAGAACACTTTGTTCACGTTACAGGTCTTATTGATGAGATCAAAGAAGGTGATGAAGTTGAATTCGAATTAAAAGAAGGTAGAAAAGGCTTAAATGCAGTTGATGTAAAGAAATCTTAATATATTTTTATTTATTTCATAGCCTATCTTAAGATAGGCTATTTTTTTGTCTTTACTTTTTTATTTCTTCATTTTAGTTTTAAAAATCCAATCCCAGAAAGTAAAAGTTGTTGCATAATTGCCATCAAGTTTTTCATGATGAATATCATGATGCTCATTTTCTCCCCAAAATGGAATCCACTTTCCAAGTTTAGATTTAAACCCTGAATGAACATCTAACTCATGAATATTTCTAACAATCATGTATATCCAAAATGCCCATACACTCAGTGAGTCAGTAAATACGCCAATGGAGATAATTCCAATAAAAGGACCAGTATAACCTAACATCCACTCTAAAGGATGAACATAAAGATATTCTAAAGCAAAAGGAGCAGTTGCTTTGTGATGAATTCTATGTATTTTTTTTAATATGTATTTGTTCTGATGCATCCACCTATGAAGGAAGTAAAAAAAGAAGTCGTCAACGAATAAAATAATAAAAAGCTGACTGAAGACTATTAAAAAGCTAAACTTCAGGCTATTATCAAAAAAAGGAAAGAAAAAATACAATCCAATAGCAGAAATAATGCAAAGAAGAGAAATGTTAAATAGAATCAATGGTAATCTATTGTAAAAAATACTTGGATTTATTTTTTTATCTTGTCTTCGATATTTATGAAGGCTTTTAACATGAATTGATAATAATGAAATAATAAAGCCTAATAAGTTACAGCTCAATAAAATTATTAGAGTTATGGAAACAAATTTTATAGCTGACATTTTCTAAAGTTAATAAATTATATGAAAAAAATTAAGCTGTCTGATCAAACACCAATATACTGTTTAAAATCTGCAGAGGCAATCGTTCTTGATGATCATGTTCAGGGATATTTTAATCATGGTATTAAACTTAAAGACGGTGATGTAGTTGTTGATGTTGGAGCAAATATTGGTGTTTTTGGATTAAGAGCCTCACAGTGGTATAAAAACATTACTATTCATAGCTTTGAACCTGTACCTACTATTTTTGAGGTTTTAAAAAAGAACAGCAATTTAAGTGAAAATAAATTGTTTTTTACTCATCAAATGGGGCTTGGCTCTAAAGAGGAGACATTGGAATTTACTTATTTTCCAAATAGCCCTGCATTATCAACTTCAAATCCTGATATGTGGGATAGCAATCCAAATGCCTTTCGTGATGCTGTAAAAGGAAGTATAAAAAATTCACCGGATTCATTTTGGTGGTCTAAATTGATTCCAAATTTCACAATTCCAATAATAGCATGGTATTTAAGAAAGGGAAAAAAAACAGTTCATTGTAGAGTTGCTACACTTTCATCTATGATTGAATCTAACAATATTAAAGAAATCACTCTTCTTAAAATGGACTGTGAGGGGCAGGAGTGGGACGTTTTAATGGGTATAAATGATTCTCATTGGGATATAATTAAGTCTATTGTAATGGAAGTTCATGATGTAAATGGACGGGCGGAAATGGTTAGAAAATTGTTAAAAGAAAAAGGCTTTTCAAAAATCACTGGAGAAAAAGAAAAGTCACTTGAAAAAACCAATTTAATTAATTTATATGCTATTAGATGAGGTTTATTATAATCATATTTTGTTTGCTATATTCCAACTTACTTTTCTCTCAGAAGTTTTTTATTGAAGTAGTTGTTCCAAATATTCCGTCAATTAAGGGTGAAATTCAAATTGGTTTGTATAATAAGTCTGCGACTTTTCCAAAAGTAGGTAAAGAGTTTAAGACCTATCGTTATAAAGTAACTAAGAAAAGAATGAAATTTAAATTAACAGATTTGCCAAGAGGTTTTTATGCTCTCGCTCTTTATCATGATATAAATTCGGACAAAGTATGTAATAGAAATTTGATTGGTATTCCAACCGAAAGGTTTGGTTTTTCAAATAATGTCAAGCCAATTTTATCAGCTCCTTCTTTCAAAAGTGCAAGACTTATATTACTAGAGAATAAAGTTGTGGAAATAAAATTGCAATAAATTAATATTACTTCATTAACCTTCTTAAAATTTTCCCAACATTAGATTTGGGAAGTTCATCTCTAAAATGAACTTCTCTAGGAACTTTATAGTTTGTTAAGTTTTCTCGACATGTTGTGATAACTTCTTCTTTGGTTAAAGATTCGTCTTTTTTAACTACAAATGCCATTACATACTCGGTTCCATCGTCATTTTTACCGCCTTTAACACCAACTTCTAATACTTTTGGGTTTTCTGTAATTGCCTTTTCAACTTCACTTGGATAAACATTGAATCCGGAAACCAATACCATTTCTTTTTTACGATCCACAATTTTGAAAAATCCATCTTCATCTATAATACCAATGTCACCAGTAAGAAAATAATCTCCATGCATACAATTTGATGTTTCTTCAGGACGATTCCAGTAACCTTTCATTACTTGTGGCCCTTTGATTCCGATTTCACCTTTTTCTCCTTGTGCAACTTCTACCTTGTTGTCGTCAAATATTTTAATATCTGTATTTGGTAAAGGCAAGCCAATAGTACCTGTTTTATGACCTCCTCCTACAGGGTTTATGGTTGCTGCTGGACTTGTTTCAGATAGGCCATATGCTTCAAGTAATGGGCTGTTGGTTACTTTTTCCCATTCAGCGGCAACAACATCTTGAACAGCCATTCCACCTCCAAGAGCCATTTTAAGTTTACTAAAGTCAAGGTTTCTAAATGCATCTTGATTTAATAAGCCATTAAATAATGTATTAACACCTGTAATAAAAGTAAATGGGTTTTTCTTTAAGTCTTTACAAAATCCTTTCATATCTCTAGGATTTGTAATTAATATATTTTTAGCTCCATACCTAAAGAAAACAACACAATTTGCTGTTAAAGCAAAAATATGATACATAGGTAAAGCCGTTATAATCGTCTCTTGACCATCTTCAAATTCATGACCAATCCAAGCTTCTACTTGTTGAACATTGGCACAAATATTTCCATGAGATAGAACCGCACCTTTTGAAACTCCAGTTGTTCCACCAGTATATTGTAAAAATGCATTGTCATCCTTTTTGATGTCAACAGCACTTCCCTTTTTGCCTTTGCAATCTTTGAAAATTTGTTTTAAAGCAGTTGTGTTATTTAAAGTAAATGGTGGAACCATTTTTTTAATCTTTCTGACTACAAAATTCGTAATTGCTCCTTTCAGACCACCTAGCATATCTCCTATTGTGGTGGTTATAATTGTTTCAATTTCAGTTTCACCAAGTATTTCTTGAAGATTGCAAGCAAAATTTTCTAGAATGATAATTGCTTTTGCCCCAGAATCTTTGTACTGGTGACGCATTTCCTCAGCTGTATATAGTGGGTTTGTATTTACGATAACAAGACCTGCTTTTAAACATGCAAAAATTGTAATTGGAAACTGCAACAAATTAGGCATTTGCAGGGCAATTCTATCACCTTTTTTAAGATTGGTATTGTTTTGTAGATGCCAAACTAACGCATCAACATGAGCAGAGACTTCATTAAAGCTCATTTCTACATCCATGTTTTTGTATGCGATTTTGTCGCCAAAGTTTTTAACGGATTGATCAAAAATTTCAACGAGGTTATTGTAGCTGTTTAGTTCAATTGTTTTAGGAACTTCTGAAGGGTAAGATTTGAACCATGGAAAATCACTCATAATATATTGTATTTTAGTAGAAAATATTCTTTTTTGTTATAAAGAGACTAAATTTAATAAAATTGTAAAAATTAATGGCTATACATGCCTAAATATTTAATTTATTTGTGAATAACGCCAAAAGTTCAGATATAATATCAATTGTAGATCATCAAAGGAAGTTCTTTCAATCTAAAATAACATTGGATGTTTCTTATCGTATTGACCTTCTTAAACGTATCAAGATTCTATTGCAAAAAAATGAATCAAAATTATATGATGCAATATATCTAGATTTTAAAAAATCAGAAATTGAAACTTACATGACAGAATTGGGTTCTATTTACCATGAAATTGATAGAGCCTGTCGTAATCTTAAATCTTGGGCAAAACCAAAGCGTGTTGGGACTAATATTTTAAATTTTCCTGCAAAAAGTATACTTGTGCCCCAACCTCTAGGTTTATGTTTGGTTATTGGCGCATGGAATTATCCATATAATGTATCAATTATACCACTAATTTCTGCTGTAGCAGCTGGCAACACAGTTGTGTTAAAGCCAAGTGAAATTGCCTCTAATACAAGCAGTGTTATGTCAGCTATTTTTAATAAGGAATTAAATGACCCTTGTGTTTCGGTAGTTGAAGGAGGCGTGAATGAAACCACGGTATTATTGGATCAAAAATTTGATAAAATATTTTTTACAGGAAGTACAAAGGTTGGAAAAATAGTATATGAAAAAGCTGCAAAAAATTTGACGCCTGTAATTTTAGAATTAGGGGGTAAAAGCCCTGCAATTTTCACACCATCTTGTAATTTAGAGATGGGTGTTAAAAGAATGATTTGGGCAAAGTTTTTAAATGCTGGACAAACTTGTATTGCTCCAGACTATTGTGTAGTTCACTCATCTATAAAGACTCAATTTTTAAAATTGGTTAAAGAAGAAATAATTCGTGCAAAATACTCGATTAGTA
The DNA here is from genome assembly GCA_002696025.1 of Crocinitomicaceae bacterium. Lineage (GTDB taxonomy): Bacteria > Bacteroidota > Bacteroidia > Flavobacteriales_D > Crocinitomicaceae > UBA952. Next base: position 6,011 of record NZQU01000099.1, on the reverse strand, counting down.
ATGATAATTACGTCAGTATAATTAATAAATCTAACACAGAGAGAATTTTAAATTTACTAGAAAATGCCGATATATATTATGGTGGAAATCACAATATTGACGAGCGTTATATTTCACCCACAATAGTAAATAATGTCAATTTTGATCAAGAAATAATGGATTCAGAAATATTTGGCCCAATACTTCCAGTAATTGAATATGAAAATTTAGACATTGCTTTTAAAGAAATCAATAAAAAACCCAAACCATTAGCGGCATATCTTTTTACCTCTCAAAAAACGGATAAAAATAAGTTTATTAAAGAGTTGCCNTTTGGAGGAGGAGGTATAAATGAAGTCATTATGCAATTTNCAAATCCTAAANTGCCATTTGGTGGTGTNGGAGAAAGTGGTTTTGGTTCATATCATGGTAAAAATGGATTTNTAGCNTTTTCACATTATAAAAGTATAATGGATAAACCAACCTTTTTTGAGCTGCCATTGAAATATGCTCCTTATTCACTNAAAAAATTTAACATTATTAAAAGACTTCTTAAGTTGTAAAAAATAAAAAATGTCAAAATCAAGTATATTTTCAACAATTCCTAAATTAAATTATGAAGAAAATGCCCCGGATATAAATACAAAAGAATTCATTAAAACAATTCAAAGTAGAAGAAGTGTTCGGTCTTTTACTGATGAACCAATTCCAGAGGATGTGATGATGTCTTGTTTGGAACTTGCCTTACTTGCGCCAACAAGTTCGAATTTGCAATGTTGGGAGTTCTATTGGGTTAAAGATTCGTCTAAAAAAGAAAAATTAAAAAAATATTGTTTAAGTCAACCTGCAGCTTCAACTGCTCAAGAACTTGTTGTTTGTGTTGCCAGAACTGATACTTGGAAAAAAAACAACGAGCAAATACTTTCTGATTTTGAAAATTCAGATCGAGAAGTGCCTAGGGCAGTTCTTTCCTACTATCGAAAAATTGTTCCTTTGGCTTATAATCAAGGATTTTTGGGTTTATTTGGGATATTTAAGCGAATTGTTATTTTTTTTAGAGGTGTTAAAAAAGTCACACCTAGAGAACCTACTTCATTTTCTGATATGAGAGTTTGGGCCCATAAAACAACTGCTCTTGCTTGTCAAAATTTAATGTTGTCACTTAGAGCCTATGGGTATGATTCATGTCCAATGGAGGGAATGGATTCAAAAAGAATTAAAAAGCTTTTACATCTCCCTAAAGGCGCTCAGGTATGTATGGTGATTAGTGCTGGAAAGAGGGCTTCAAATGGTGTTTATGGTAAAAGATTAAGATTGAATAGCAAAAGATTTATTAAAGTTATTTAGTTTCATTTATATGACTTAGAATCATTAAATTTGTTTTACTAAAAAACCATACTATGTTAAATAAGCAATCCATTTTTTTCATCTCTATTTTTTACATTACAAATATTTTTTGTCAAGCAGATTATAAAATGATGATGGACGATTATTCCATTAATTTTTATGAAGTTTGTAAAGCGGCTGAAAAATATTTTGAAACACATGATAAAAATGTCAAAGGTTCCGGTTGGAAACCATTTCAAAGGTGGAAAAATGCCAATGAATACAAATACTATCCTGATGGAGATAGAAGCAATGTGGATCCATTCTTCGTAGAAAAAGAATTTAATAAGTTTCAAAACAACAATCCGAAAACTTTATTTCCCAATGGTTGGAATGAACTTGGTCCTTTGACAGTTGATAGTATAACAGGTCACTATTCACCTGGACTAGGTAGAATTGAAGATTTTTATGTTAATCCACTAGATTCATCAAATATTTATTTAGGTTCACGAAGTGGTGGTTTTTGGAAAACTGTTAATAACAATGGAACCATAACTTGGGAAGGAGGTTCAACAGACTTTCTAGTGGCAACTGGAGTTAATACAATTGGCGTTTCTCCAACAAATTCAGACTCTATATTAATTAATATACGAAACGCTAGAAATGGTATGTCTCATGGACTATACAGGTCTATTGATGGAGGTGATAACTGGACACAAACCAATTTTAATCCAAGCAATTTAGGTCAAGGTGGTTTGGGTACATATTTTAAAATTTACAAAGTAGTTTACCATCCAACCATTTCTGATTTGGTTTTTATTGGTACATCAAATGGAATATATCGATCAGATGATAATCTTCAAACTTGGACCAATTTATTTTCTAATGGAGGTGATATTACACAAATTACTTTCCATCCTTCAAATCCAAATATCATCTATATATATGATAACGACTATTGGGGAACAAATCAAAATGTAGTTCTGATTTCATTAGACCTAGGTTTATCTTACAGTTCATCTTCAACTATTGCAGGGAATAATGATTCAGAAGGACATTTGTCGGTTAGTAATGATTGCTCATCATGTTTATATTTTGCCTCAAATAATGGGGTTTGGAAATCAACTGATCAGGGGCAAAATTTTTCTTTTTTATCAAGTCCATCTCAGAGTTGTGATGGTTTTGCAGTAAATGATACAGATACTTCAAATCTTATTTATGGTTATTTAGACATTGAGCAAAGTATGGATGGGGGAAACACCTTTAATCAAATAACTTATTGGAGTTTGGGAAATAACAATCACAATGCATCAAACTTCATGGATGCATACAACAATAGTCAAAATTATATTCATGCAGATTTAAGAGTTTTAAGATGTATCAACGGAGTTTTTTATGCCGGTACAGACGGGTTATTGTGCAAAAGTGAGGATAATGGAAACACTTGGGTTAATATAAGTGATGGTATAGGGATTAGAGAGAATTATAAACTTGGAGTTAGTCAATCAAATCATTATCGGAGTATTGTAGGTTCACAAGATAATGGAACTAGTATCAAACATAAAGATGATTGGATAGAGTTTTATGGTGCAGATGGAATGGCTGCACTCATACATCCTTTAAACGATGATTGGATGATGAGTAGTCATCAGTATGGGGGAAGAAGAAGAACCACCGATGGAGGCCAATCGGGAAGTGGATGTAGTCCATCTGGTCAAAGTGGATCAGGAAGTGCAGCATGGGAAGCCCCATTAAAATATGATCCTAATAATCACATGAGGATTTTTAGTTTTAGTGATAGTGTTTATGTTTCTGAAGATTTTGCTGTAAGCTGGAATTATGTTGGAAAACCAGTATCTTTTAACGGGACCATTAGTGAAGCTGCTATCGCAGAAAATAATTCTGATATCATTGTGATTTCAAAAGGAAGCCAAATAGATAAATCTATAGATGGAGGTTCAACATTTTTTAGCATCAAAAACAATTTGCCAGATTATACAATTACAGATATTGCTTTTGACCCTAGTAATGATGACATTATTGTTGTGACATATGCTAGATATCAATTTGATAATAGTAAAGTATTTATAACTTCTGATGGTGGTCAGAACTGGCAGAATATTACTTATAATTTAGGAGATATGCCTATTTTATCTGTTGTTATTGATCATACAGATGCAGCTAATATTTATTTAGGAGCAGAGATTGGAATTTACACCAAACCAATGTATTCAGGGCCTTGGACATTATACAATCCAGGACTTCCCAATACTTCTCTAAAGGATCTTGAAATAGTTTATGGCTCCAATACAATTAAAACAGCTACGTGGGGTAGAGGTGTTTGGGAATATTCATTGTTAGGGAGAAATGATTTTCCATCAATTTTATTGACAGAAATTTCGAATCCTCCAACTCAATCAAGTCCAAAGGAAAATATGGATCAGTATGTTACGTCAGTTGTTTCTTATGCAAATACATTAACAAGTGTTTATGTTGAGTGGTCTGAGAACACGCCTGTTTTTGGAAATGTGATAAATATGACAAATACTCAAGATAGCACTTGGGTCTCACAAACTGCCCTTCCAAATTTCCCAATAGGAACAAAGGTTTATTTTAAGGTTTTTGCAGTAGGCGATCAGGGCGATACAACAGAAACCTATAAGTTTATGTATACGGTAACTCCTTTTGAATACTGTTCTTCATCAGGAACAATGACCTATCAAGGAAATGTGACTTTAGTTGACTTTAATACCATTAATAATCCAACAGGAAAAACTCAAGCGTATACAGATTACACATCAACTCATTCTACAGATGTTTATTTAAATCAAGATTATGATTTAATAGTCAATTTAAATACGGATAATGGAAACTACACATATTTTGCTAAAGCATGGATTGACTGGAACAGTGATGCTGATTTTGATGATTCTAACGAATCTTACGAGCTTGGATCGGTTACCAATAATCAAAATGGTCAAAGCTCTTTAAGTCCATTTTCTATTTCAGTTCCGTCGAATGCTGTTACTGGGCCTACTCGAATGAGAGTTTCATGTTTGTACAATGGTTATCCAAGTGCTTGTGCCAATGGTTTTGATGGAGAAGTCGAAGATTATGAAATTGTAGTTGTAAATCCATCTGCTTCATTGGATGATCATAAAATCATTTCAATATTGTACAGCCCAAATCCAGTTATTGATATATTAAATATTGATTTATTGGAAACTTTATCAAATGTAGAAATTCATGTTTATGATTTAAATAGTAAGTTATTGACAAGTCAAAAACTAAGAAATGTGGCGGAGCTTGATTTAAACATGAGTGATTTTGATTCAGGGGTTTATTTTATTGAAGTTCAAACTAACAAAGGATATAATAAAATCAAGATCATCAAAAACTAATTTTTATTGATATTATCAAGTATATTTAATGTTAATATCATTTTTTTAAACGAAAAACATGAGACTTAAATTTCTTTTTACTGTTGTATTTTTACTTTTTCTCCATTCTGTATATTCTCAATGTGCAGGTTTTTCAAATACGGTAATAACAAATAATGTTACTTGCTCAGGATTATCAAATGGAAGTGCAATTGCTAATACTTTTGGTGGAACTCCACCATATAATTACCAATGGTCTAATGGTTCTAACAATATAATTATAGATTCATTAACTGAAGGACCATACCTTCTTGTAATTATTGATTCTTTAGGTTGCATGGATTCTGTTGAATTCTATATAGCTGAACCTCAAGAAATTATTATTGATACATCTATTTCTATTTGTGATATCGATAGCTTTCAAGTAGGTAATAATTACTATAATTTAATGGGAAGTTATATTGATACATTAGTTTCAATAAATGGTTGTGATAGTATATTAAACTTAGAATTAACTGTAAATCCAACAAGTGGTTTTAATGAATCTTTAATTGTTTGTGATTCTGTTTTTTGGAATGGAGTTAGTTATTCTCAATCTGGTTTGTATACTTATTATACTGTCAATTCTTTTGGTTGTGATAGTATGGTTAATCTTGATTTAACTGTTAATCAAAGTTCCTTAACAATTCAAAATATTACGAGTTGTAGTGAGCTGTCTTCACCAAGTGGAAACTATATTTGGAACTCATCAGGAACTTATTTTGATACCATTCAAACTCAATCAGGTTGTGATAGTATTTTTCAATTTAATTATACAAAACTTCCCTCAATTAATATTTTTACCTCTTCTTTAAATCCATCATGTCATAATTATAATAATGGTTCCGTATCTATTGATTCAATTTCAGGAGGATTGGGTTTTTATAATATTGATTGGTCTGGTATTGATACTAATAATTTGACTAGTGGTATATATACAGTAACTGTATCTGATTCATTTTCTTGTTTAAGTTCAGCAAATATTGTCATATCATCCCCCCCCTCAATTTCCATTTCTATTGATAGCATTATAGCTCCATGTAGCAATTCAATATGTAATGGTTATATTACCTATTCAGTAAGTGGTGGTACCCCTTCTTATTCAAGTTCATTTAATTCTTCGTCGAATTATTCTTTTTGTTCGGGCAATTATTTTTTAATTGTCAATGATAGTTTAGGTTGTACAGATTCTATTTTATTTAGTATACCGAATCCGATATCTTCTCAATTTAATTCTTTTGATATTAATTGTTTTGGTGCAAACAATGGATATGCCACGATATCTAA
>NZQU01000098.1 GCA_002696025.1 Crocinitomicaceae bacterium | reverse complement strand
TGAGAAAAAAATCGCCAAATTTCAATTGAAGCCTCAATATCATAGTTTGTTCCAGCAAGTGCGATGCCAAACCCGGGCCATGTGTGTCCTCCACCAATAACTTTGTAGTGTTCAACCGTACTTCCATTATCCCCATTATTATACACGTATTGCTTAACTGTACTTTGGTCAATTAAATTTGTATTGGGGATGTCGTTAATGTTAGGATTTGTATTGCAATTATTGAAATTCGCCCAATATTCAGTTACTTCATCAATGGATTTTGTCCAGCTGTCACCATTGTATGGAACTGTTGGGTCTAAAGTTCCATGAATTTGCATTATAGGTGTGGGGTGAAGTGGGTTGCAAGAATTGTAAGTGTATGGCGTCATGGAGCCTGTAACAGATGCAACGGCTGCTATTCTATTGCTTAGTTGGCATGCCAAATGAAAACTCATATACCCCCCATTAGACATTCCTGTTGAATAAATTCGAGTTGCATCAATATTGTATTGATTTAAAAGAGTGTCTAATAAGGCATCAGTAAATCCCAAATCATCTACTGAGCTTCCTAATACTGCCCCCCCGACATTCCAATGAGTGGTTCCTTGATGAACGGTTCCTTCAGGATGGACAACAATAAAACCTGCTGTATCTGCGATGGCTCTAAAATCTCCGTAATAATATTGTTGTGTGGCATTGGAGCCTCTCCCATGAAAGTTAAGAACAAGTGGTGCAGAGCTTGTTGGTGAGTAGGAAGGTGGTACATATGTGATATAGGTGCGTATGATGCCATCATGCATGATAGAGTCTGTTGTTGTAGTGCCTTGTTGGCTAAGACAATAACCCGTCAGAATTAGGATATAAAAAAAGAATAATTTTCTCATTGTAAATGATTTCAATTTCTTAAAGATAAGATAATTCCTTTTAATGAATGTTTGTTTAATTTCGTTAAAAATATATTATGAATTCTATTACACCTTTTCATTTGGCCATTCCTGTAGTTGATTTAAAAAAATGCAGGGCGTTTTATAGAGATGTTTTGGGTTGTAAAGAAGGGAGAAGTGATAAACATTGGGTGGATTTTGATTTTTTTGGACATCAGCTTGTGATTCATCAAAAGGATGGTTTTTCTAATCATGAAAAACCAATTTCGAACCCAGTTGACGGACATGATGTCCCGATTCCTCATTTTGGTGTTGTTTTAGAATGGAGCGTTTGGCAAGAATTGTCTAAAAAGCTAAAACAAATAAATACAGACTTCATAATAGAGCCTTACATTCGTTTTAAAGGCTTACCCGGAGAGCAAGCAACCATGTTTTTTTTGGATCCTGAAAATAATGCTTTAGAGTTCAAAGCATTTAAAGACATCAATCAGTTATTTGCAAAATAGAGTAGTCCTTTTATTGCTTGCTAAAGAAATCCCAAACGACTTCACTGGCCACAATACCATAAGATGTTGATGGCTCTGGCCATTCGTGCCCCATGCCATCAATTTTATAGTACCAAACCTTGTTGCTGTCTAAATCAGTATGGTAGTGATATGCGTTGGTGCTTTGAGGGAAGAATAAAGTGTCTATAGAGCTTGTGTTGTGTTGTGCAGCCCAAAAAGAAATAATGCTATCTACTGCAGGGGCACCTCCCCATCCGCCTTCTTCATTCATTGTCCCATCAATAGGAACAATATCATCTTGTGTACCGTGTATGTGAAGTATTGGGGTCGCTGGAATTGATGATGCAGACATGTTTATAGTGTTCCATGATTCACCACTCATGGTTCCAGTAATACTTGCTATGGCTTTAAAAACATTTGGAGCCTCGCAAGCCAAGGTATATGACATAAAACCTCCGTTAGACATTCCACAAGAAAATGTTTTATTGGGATTTAAGTTGTGTTCTGATTGAAGAAATTGAGCCAGAGATGATAAAAACCCAACATCATCAATGGTGCTTAGAGAAAGACGTGCATTCCAATGTGTGTCTCCGTTGCCTCCTACTCTTCTTCCTTGTGGATAACAAACTGCAAATCCATTTTGATCTGCAATTTCATTCATTCTTGAGTAGTCCTTAATCCATTCGGCATTTCCTCCGAAACCATGAAGAACAAAAACCAAAGGAGCATTTGCAGGTAAATTATCTGGTTTATAAAAGATGTATCCCCTATCTGTGTCAAGGTATTCAAATTTTTCCATTCCTCGAATGTCTCTTCTTTCTTTGATACATGAAGAAAATAGAGTGATGGAACTAACAATTAAAAAAAGTTTAAAGTATTGCATGATTGGTTGTTTGTATTTTTTGGTGGTCAAATTATTCTTTAATGATTTTTAAGCTTTGGCCATTTACTCTTATTACGTAAACGCCTTGTGGTTTATTGCTTAAGTCAATAAATGTTTTATTGGAATTTTCAGTTTTACTTAAAATGACCTGTCCATATAAGTTGAAAACTTCACATTTGATTTCAGATGAATTTTCAGCATAAACATTAAACATGCCATTGCTTGGGTTTGGATAAACCTTGATGTTATTAACTTCTTGTACGGCTTCCAATTCAGCGTTTGGATGAAAAGTATAAAACTCATATTCAGCCCTTTGAGGAGATAAAGAAATGGCATTGTTGTTATGAGAGCGGATATAGAATTTAATTTCTTGTCCAGAGTTAAGGTAAGGCAGCTCGGCTGTATATACTCCGTCATTTGCAATGGCATCACCTAAAAGACCGTCATCATACATTGTAAAAGAATTGAACTTTGAATTGTAAGGGCTGATGGTGGCCATAAGCTCAACTTGTGTTGGGTTGTTTACTTTTGCTTCAACAAATGTACCGTTCATATTTACTTGACTTATAAAAGGTGTTGTTTGAGTGATTTCTGATAAACTGGTTAAATAAGTATTTCTTTGATCTATGCTAGACATGATACCGCCAAATCCCCAGTTGGCCCAATATGCATTTTCAACATTTGAATAAAAGGTGTTCATATCAAAGAGTTTGTTTGGATCAGCAAAAACACCATTGCTTGCAAGACCTTGTAATTGGTTTATTTCATTTCTTATGCTTGTTGTGTCTGACAGGGTTTCTGTTAAAATAGTTCTAATGTGTGCCGTATAAATCTTTCGGTATAATGGGTGGTTTAAAAGGTAGTCCAATAATGGTCTTTCACCGGTGGAAAATTGTCCTCCATAAGGATCATATTCATATGCACCTTGAGGGTTCCAAAAATCCCATCCCAATAATGCGCCAATAAAGCTTTCGCTTAAATCCCAGGGAATCATTTGAAATAGACCATCTTCGGTTTGATATAAATAATAATTGTGAATATAGTAGCCATTNTATGTATCAAGATTTAAGGTNGTTGTATTNACCGCCAAAGCCCATAATGTTCTGTCTATATTTAATACACTATCCAATTCGCTTGGGTTGAACCTTAAAGTTTGAATCAAATCAAGAAGTTGTGCCCATCCATGGTCAGATTTTAAATCATAACTGTTGTAATACAGAGAACTGTCGGCTCCTAGCCATCCAAGATTTGGTGGCGGCCCTGTTGCTGGATTTGGGCTAGGGTCACAAAACATATCTACAGGATCGCACTTAAAAAGTGCCCCGTTTTTTTCATCAAAATGTTTTTCACAAAATTGTTTGTTAATGGATTCAGTATTAACGAACATGCCCAGATAGTTTCCCTGAACATGAAGCTTTACAAGGTTTACTTCGGGAGAGGGGAGGTATTTTTTATAAATTCGACTGGCCACAAACTCTTTGGCAAATGTTGGGTCAAGCCATGCATTGGCAAGTTTCAATTTCTTTTTACCCATTAGCTTTTGTCCTGATACCCAATAATTCATGTCTAAATTGTAAGGCACTTTAGGATTTTGCTGGTCGTTTGGAAGACAAAAGGTAGAGTTTCCTTTATACCGAACTCCAACACTGTCAATAGAAGTGTCGCCCAATACAATAGCCGCAGGAATTCTATAAGAAGGGTTGTTAAAAAAAGATTGAACCAAAACATTGTGATAATTGGCGTCATGGAATGTAATTCTGAGGTCTCTTATAGAGTCTTTATCAAACAATCCTCCAGGAGACTCATAAAGAGTTTGGGGATTGTAAATGTTTTGAGCTTTTGCAGAAAATATAGAAATACAAAAAAGCAAAAAAATTGAGTTCAATCTCAACATATTAGTTCATTTAAAGTATTAATAGGGCTAAAGATACAACATTATTAATGTATTGTCTTTATTGTATGACTTTGCAAGTTGTCTATGGTTGGGTTTAGAGGTTCATGCAGTCAATTAATCTCACATTATTGCAATAAGCGGCAATACAACAAACGCTGTTTTCACTCCATTCATCATGCAGTTCTTTTAATGTGTTTGCATCAACAAAAAAAATATATTCAAGCTCAATCACATGGTTTTTAAAAAGCGACTTAATTTCATTTAATACCATTTTGGGAGGCATGATTTCTTTTAATTCTTTCGCTTTATTTAATGCTTTGTATAGGATCAATGCATCTTTTTTTTCTGTTTCGTTTAGGCGTTTGTTTCTGCTGCTTAGGGCCAGGCCATCAATGCTTCTTATGGTTTTACATGCAACAATCTCAATCTTAAAATTGTATTCTTTTGTGATGTGCTTAATAATGGCTAATTGCTGAAAGTCTTTTTCCCCAAAATAAGCTCTATCAGGTGAAATTTGTTTAAATAAATTGTGTATCACGTGAACCACTCCATCAAAATGTCCGGGCCTGTATTTTCCTTCCATTTCTCGTTCCATTCCTTTAAGGTTAACGGGAATGAAAGCATCATTTTCAGGGAACAACTCCTCATAAATAGGTAAATACAAAAGGATGTTTTTGGATTCAAGCGTATTGATTAATTCTTTGTCTTGATTAAGTGTTCGGGGGTATTTTTTCAGGTCTTCAGGGTTGTTGAACTGAAGTGGATTGACAAAAATAGTAACAAGGGTATAATTGTTTTCCTTAATTGAATTATCAATTAAACTCAAATGCCCTTCATGTAATGCCCCCATGGTAGGTATAAATCCTAAAGAAAGACCTTCGCTCTTAATCTTTACAATAGATTTTTTTAAAGAATCGTAGTTGCTGTAAACTTCCAATTTGACAATGCTTTTAGAGTAATAGGCAAATCTATATCTTTTTTTGGTAAACCGCATTTTTTCCGTACTTTTGTACCCTTAAAACCCTGATTAACATATGGAAAAAAAGAAAATTCTTTTCATCTCACAAGAAACACATCCGTTTTTACCAAAGTCAGAAATTTCAGAAAATGCTTTACTTTCGCCTCAGTTGGCTCAAAGTGAAGGAAAAGAAATTAGAGCTTTTATGCCTCGTTATGGTTGTATAAACGAAAGAAGACATCAATTGCATGAAGTTATAAGACTTTCAGGGCAAAACCTATCAATTGATGATCAAGATTATCCGTTAATAATAAAAGTGGCATCCGTTAGCGCTGCTAGAATGCAAGTATATTTTATAGACAACGAAGAATTCTTTAAAAGAAAATTTGTCACTGTTGATGAAAATGGCAAAGAATTTAAAGACAATGATGAAAGGTCTATGTTCTTTTGTCGTGGAGTTTTAGAAACAGTTAAAAAACTTGGGTGGAAACCAGATGTTATTCACTGCCACGGTTGGTTTACTGCTTTAATGGCACTATATATCAAAGGCACATATGCTAAAGATCCTCATTTTGCAGGCACTAAAGTTGTTTACAGTTTATACAATAATACTTTTGAAACCAATTGGGATAAAAGACTTTCTGAAAAACTTAAATTTGAAGGATTTGAATCAGATATTCTTGATCAGATAGAAGGAACAAGTTGCGTGGAAATTACCAAATTGATAGCAAAGCATGTTGATGGTTTGATTATGTCTTCAGAAAGTGTTTCAGATGAATATCAAAAAATATATGATGAGGCATCTTGTCACAAATTACCTTTCATGGGTGAGGAGGAGCAAGCAAAAACTCTATCTGAGTTTTTTGATAAAGTGTTAGAGGACACTGTATTGGTATAATTCATAATTTATTTTTATGCTCCTTCACAGATCCTTTTGGGTGTTTTCTGTAGCAGTAATTCTTTGTTTTTCTTGTAAAAAGCAAATCAACAATGCAGGAAGTGGTGTTTTGGGCTCTCAAAATATTTTAAACGGTGTTACTGTTGATACATTTGATTTAATTACCTATACTGTTCAAGAAGATTCAATTATAACAGACAATGCAGCAAATGTTGTTTTGGGCTCTTATACAGATCCCAAACTTGGATCCTTTGATGCTTCATTTTATACTCAGTTATTATTAGGGGGATCCTCTCCAAATTTTGGAGATGCCAACACCATCATTCTAGATTCTTTTGTTTTGTCTCTTGAATATACCGGCTATTATGGAGCTCTTACAGCTCAAAACTTTGAAGTATATGAAATGGATGAATCTATTTATCTTGATTCTGCCTATTACATTTACTCTTCAAAAATTGTGAAGCCAACAAACTATGTGGTTCCTTCAATGGCAAGTATTACTCCTGACCCAAATAACAATGTTGTTGTTGGTACAGACACCTTATCTCCACAGTTAAGAATTCATTTGGATACAAACCTTGCAAGAACTTTTATTACTGAAGCTGTTAGTGGTTCAACTACCTTTTCAAGCAATGAAGATTTCAAGTCTTATTTTAAGGGATTGTATGTTAAAACAAATAACGGTATGTTTCCTGCTGGCGAAGGCGCTGCACTTTATGTAAATTTAAATGATGCAGCATCTAAGGTAACCATGTATTTTCATCAAGATGGAGAATCAAAAACTTATGATTTGGTTATGAGTTCAGATGGTGCTGATTTTGTTCATATTGATATTGATTACGCGGGTTATCCTGTTGATCAGGTGCTTCAAGATTCTACACTTGGAAAAGTTGAGTTTTATGCACAAGCCTTTACACATAGAGGGGCTATAAAAATACCAGGTTTGGATAGCCTTCCGCCATCCTCTATTATTCATACAGCAAACCTTGAGTTGCCCGTTCAGTTTCAGACTGGAACCAGCTATGCTCCGGGGACATTGACATCTGTTGCTACCAGGGTTAAGAGTACGGATGATTTTTACACACCTTTAAGCTCTATAGGCCAATACATTGATTATAAAAAACAGGTTGAAGTTGATTTAAGATATTATGTTCAATCGATATTAACCGGCGAAATTGATAACACAGAGGTAGTGGTTTCTCCTCTTTATTTTATAAATTCGGCAGATAGAATTGTTTTTAATGGTCAAAATACAAGCAATAAAAACAAGCCAAGATTGATTTTAACCTATACAACCTACTAGATTATGTGTGGAATTGTTGCATATATTGGAGATAGACAAGCCTATCCAATTGTTTTAAGCGGACTTAAAAGACTTGAATACAGAGGCTATGATAGTGCTGGTGTTGCAGTTTTAAAAAATGGTAATATCAACGTATATAAAAAAGAGGGTAAGGTTTCCAATCTTGAAGATTTTGTTAAAGAAAAAGATATTAGTGGCACTATTGCTATTGGCCACACAAGGTGGGCTACACATGGACCTCCCAATGATGTAAATGCACATCCGCACACTTCTGAAAATGGCAATATTACACTTGTTCACAACGGGATTATTGAGAATTACGATTCAATCCGTCAAGAGCTTGAAAGCAAAGGCTACACTTTTAAAAGTGATACCGATACAGAAGTCCTTTGTTATTTGATTTCTGATATAAAAACCAATACGGGTGTTAAGCTTGGAAAAGCAATTCGACTTGCATTACAGCAAGTGGTTGGTGCTTATGCTATTGTTGTTATGTGTGAGGATGAACCTCACAAAATAATTGTTGCACGAAAAAGCAGCCCTCTTGTAGTAGGTATTGGAAAAGAAAACGATTTTTATGTGGCGTCTGATGCCACACCAATTGTTGAGTATACCAAACAAGTGGTTTACCTTAATGATGATGAAATAGCCGTTCTTAATAAAGAGAAGGGCATGAAGCTTTACAATATTGATGAGGTTCAAAAAGATCCTTACGTTGAAGAATTGGAACTTCATTTAGAGGCCTTAGAAAAAGGTGGTTATGAGCATTTCATGCTTAAAGAAATTCATGAGCAACCAACCTCTATTCAGGATTGTTTTAGAGGTCGTTTGAATGCAAAAGAAGGTTGGGTTTCATTAGGTGGAATTAAGTATTATTTAGACCGAATTATGAATGCTGATCGAGTGGTCATGGTCGCTTGTGGTACGAGTTGGCACGCTTGTTTGGTAGGAGAATATTTGTTTGAGGATTTGGCACGTATTAACGTAGAGGTAGAATATGCAAGTGAGTTTAGATATCGAAACCCGATTATTAATGAAAATGATATTGTACTTGCGATTTCACAATCTGGAGAAACAGCAGATACACTTGCTGCCCTAGAGCTTGCTAAAAGTAGAGGAGCTACAATTCTTGGTATTTGCAATGTTGTTGGATCTTCCATTTCTAGGTTAACCGATGCGGGTTCCTATACTCATGCAGGACCTGAGATTGGTGTTGCATCTACAAAAGCATTTACAGCTCAAGTTACTGTTTTAACAATCATG
>NZQU01000097.1 GCA_002696025.1 Crocinitomicaceae bacterium | reverse complement strand
TTTTGAGCATTCATAGCTTTGGTTCCAAATTCACATGTGTTTCTGTATATAACTGCTATTTTACCAGTTAAATCATTAACTAAAGGGTTACATCCTTCAGCAGACATAGGGTTCCCTTGTGGATTGGTTCCTGTAGTTCCATCATCTACAAACATTAATGTATCTTCTACAAATGTTCCAGGAATATTAAAATCAGGTGTTCCCCATCCTCCAGATGGTGGAGCCCAAGTAAATTCATAATTACCAGCTATCGAGCTTGGTGATTGAACGGCAAAAATAACTTGTGAATGAGCTATTAATGTCATTCCAAGAAAACCGATAAAAAGTAGTGTTTTTCTCATATTATATTGATTAGTTATACACAAATTTACAATATTTGTGCGTTATTCAAAAATGTAAGATTAAAAAGTAATTAAAGAAGTTTGAAAAAATTATTTTTTCACCATTGCTTTTAAATATTCTCGATTCATTCTAGCAATGTTTTCAAGAGATATTCCTTTAGGACATTCAACTTCACAAGCACCTGTATTGGTACAATTTCCGAAGCCTTCTTCGTCCATTGCTTCAACCATTTTTAAAACACGGTCTTTAGCTTCTACTTGACCTTGAGGTAGCAAAGCAAGTTGAGAGACTTTAGCAGATACAAATAACATGGCTGATGCATTTTTACAGCTAGCTACACAAGCTCCACATCCAATACAGGTTGCTGCTTCAAATGCTTTATCAGCATCTTCTTTAGGAATAGGGGTCGCATTGGCATCAATTGTATTTCCTGAAGTATTGACCGAAATATACCCTCCTGCATTCATGATTCTATCAAATGACGATCGGTCAACTACTAAATCTTTTATAATTGGAAAGGCCTTTGCACGCCATGGCTCAATATAAATGGTATCTCCATCTTTAAATTTTCGCATGTGTAATTGACAAGTGGTTACACCTCGGTCGGGTCCGTGAGCTTCGCCGTCAATATACATAGAACAAGATCCACAAATACCTTCTCTACAATCATGGTCAAAAGCAACAGGACTCTCTCCTTTTTTAACTAACTCAACATTTAAGACATCCATCATTTCTAAAAAGGACATGTCTCCATCAATATTGTCGATAGGATATGTAACAATTTTACCTTTTTCTTCAGGTCCTTTTTGTCTCCAAATTTTTAAAGTTAATTTCATGTCTTTAATTATATCGTTATTTATAACTTCTTTGTACTAGTTTGATGTTTTCATAAACCAAATCTTCTTTATGATGATTAGGTTTTGAGGGATCCCCTGTATATTCCCAAGCAGAAACATATGTAAAGTTTTCATCATCTCTTAATGCCTCACCTTCTTCTGTTTGTGATTCTTCTCTAAAATGACCTCCACATGATTCACTTCTGTTAAGTGCATCAATAGCCATTAATTGCCCAAGATCAATTAAGTCGGCTACACGAAGTGCTTTTTCTAGCTCAGGATTGAGTTCATTAGCATCTCCTGGAATTCGCACATCATCGTAAAATTCTTCTCTAATAATCTTAATTTCATCTATAGCTGCATTCAATCCTTCTGCGTTTCTTGCCATTCCAACATTATTCCACATTACTTTACCCAGTCTTTTATGGAAATAGTCGACTGGCTTGGAACCTTTGATATTCATCAATTTTGAAATGTTTTCAGAAACTTCATTGGCAGTTTTTTCAAATTCAGGTAAATCAGTAGAAATAGGACCTGTTCTGATATCATCGGCTAAGTAGTCTCCGATAGTGTATGGAAGAACAAAATATCCATCGGCTAATCCTTGCATAAGGGCAGAGGCACCAAGTCTATTTGCTCCATGATCAGAGAAATTTGCTTCACCAGCTACAAAACAACCAGGAATTGTACTCATTAAATTATAATCTACCCATAATCCACCCATAGTGTAATGAACTGCCGGATATATTTGCATAGGCGTATAATATGGATCATCGTCAACTATCTTGTAATACATCTGAAATAGATTACCATACTTAGTTTCTATTACCTTTCTTCCCAATGATAGTATTTCTTCTTCTGATGGGTTATCAATATTTAAAACTTGAGCTTTTTCTTTTCCGTATCTTTCAATGGCAGAAGCAAAATCTAAATAAACAGCTTCACCTGTCTTGTTAACTCCATAACCAGCATCACATCTTTCTTTTGCTGCTCTTGAAGCAACATCTCTTGGGACAAGGTTACCAAAAGAAGGGTACCTTCTTTCTAAATAATAATCTCTATTTTCAGCGGATATTTCTGTAGGTTTTAATTTGCCCTCTCTAATTGCTAAAAC
Source organism: Crocinitomicaceae bacterium (assembly GCA_002696025.1). GTDB lineage: Bacteria > Bacteroidota > Bacteroidia > Flavobacteriales_D > Crocinitomicaceae > UBA952. The sequence goes on along the minus strand of NZQU01000097.1, from coordinate 8,652 downwards.
ATCTTCCATGTTTTTAGGCACCCATATTCTTCCATCATTTCTTAGTGATTCAGACATTAGAGTTAATTTGGATTGATGGTCTCCAGACACAGGAATACAAGTGGGATGAATTTGAGTGAAACAAGGATTGCTAAAAAAAGCACCTTTAATATGTGTTTTCCATGCAGCAGTTACATTAGAACCCATCGCATTTGTTGATAAGAAAAAAACATTTCCATAACCTCCTGACCCAAGAACAACAGCATGAGCTGAATGCTTTTGAATCTCACCAGTAACTAGGTTTCTTGCAATAATACCTCTTGCTTTCCCATCCACAATTACAAGATCTAGCATTTCATGTCTGGAATACATTTTGATTTTACCTTTCCCTATTTGTCTAGACATGGCAGAGTAGGCCCCAAGTAAAAGTTGCTGTCCTGTTTGTCCTTTAGCATAAAATGTTCTTGAAACCAATACACCTCCAAATGATCGGTTATCTAATAAGCCTCCATATTCTCTAGCAAATGGAACACCTTGAGCAACACATTGGTCAATAATATTTGCACTTACTTCTGCTAAACGGTGAACATTGGCTTCTCTTGAGCGATAATCTCCCCCTTTAATAGTATCATAAAAAAGCCTGTAAACAGAATCACCATCTCCTTGGTAATTTTTTGCGGCATTAATACCCCCCTGAGCTGCAATTGAATGGGCTCTTCTTGGAGAATCTTGAAAGCAAAATGTTTTGACATTGTAACCAAGTTCTGCAAGAGAAGCAGAAGCTGCTCCACCAGCCAAACCAGACCCTACAACAATTACATCAATAAGCCTTTTGTTTGCAGGGTTGACAAGGCGTATTTTGCTTTTATGATTAGACCATTTTTTATCAATTGATCCTTCTGGTATTTTTGAATTTAAAATAGGCATAATATCATATTTGATTTAAAAAAATCATTAATGGAATTATTGCAAATCCTAATGGTATAAGAATTGCAAATAATTTACCTGTTGATTTTATAATAGTGTTATAACTGGAATGATTGACTCCAACTGTTTGAAAGGCAGAAGCAAATCCGTGCCATAAATGAAAGCATAAAACACACATTGATAAAACATAAAATAATGTGTAAAAAAGAGCTTGCTCATTTTTAGGGAAACCATATTTACTTTTGTCCTGACCAAAAAAAGCAAATACTAAAGAGTGAAGATCTTTGTAGCCTTCTGCAATTTTAACATTTGCCATTTTATCATATAATTCAGTTTTATTTTTTACTACAATGTCATCAGTTTTAGGTATAGGAGAAGTTTTTGTGTGATATAAGTCTATATTTTGACTTTGTCCCATTTGATCTTTAACATCGATTTTGATAATATGTAAAGGGAAAGATTCACTGCTTATTTTAGCTTTATACCAAAAATTTGCCATGTGCGTAACAATAAAAATTAAAATAAGAGAGCCAAGTAAAGCCATATTTCTTGATGAACTTGAGCTGTTTGCATTTGCATTATTCTTAGCATATCCGATGGGCCTTGATTTTTTATTTTTGATGGTTAGCAATATACCGTCAATGGTATGAAAGAGTATGGATATGTAAGTTAAATAGGATAAGATTTTAATCATAGGATTATGAGCCATGAAATAAGCATACTCATTAAATGCTTTCCTACCATCTTCTCCTGCATCAAATGCTAGCTGAAGATTTCCTAAGAGATGACCAACTAAAAAAGTGCATAGAAAAAGGCCGGTTAAAGCCATCCAATATTTTTTAGCTAACGATGATTTAAGTAATGCTGATTTACTCATAAATGTTTTATCTTATTATAATACAAATAATATTGCAAATTTACTATATAGAACAATAGTTTTGAGCATTTGTTCTTATTTAAAATCAATCTACATAATAAAGGCTTATTTAACAGATTTTTTTTTCATCTGTTCCGTTCTAAAAACAGCTGTCTTGTTTTTATTGGCTAACTGACCACATGCAGCATCAATGTCTTTTCCTCTGCTTCTTCTAATGTTGACTATTAAATTTTTGTCTTCAAGTATTCTAGCAAATTCATTTACTTTTTGAACATCAGCTTGTCGAAGTATTCCATCATCAATTGGGTTGTATTCAATAATATTTATTTTACAAGGAACACATTTTGCGAAACTTGCCAATTCGTATGCATCTTGAGGTGTGTCATTAAAATTATCAAAAATGATATATTCAAATGTGACTCGACTTCCTGTTTTTTGATGAAAGTATTGAAGTGATTTTTTCAAATCTTTTAAATTATTGCTTTCGTTAATGGCCATGATCTCATTTCTTTTTTGATCATTGGCAGCATGTAAAGACAGTGCAAGGTTAAATTTTACTTCATCATCACCTAATTTTGTTATCATTTTTGCAATCCCGGCAGTGGAAACAGTTATTCTTTTTGGTGAAATTCCAAGTCCGTCTTTTGAACAAATAATTTCGGTTGATTTTAGTACATTTTTATAATTAAGTAAAGGTTCTCCCATCCCCATGTAAACAATATTAGATAGTGAACGTTTTTCATGTTTTATCGATAGTTCGTTTAATAAATAAACTTGATCGACAATTTCACCAGGGCTTAAATTTCTAAGCATTTTTAATCTACCAGTTGCACAGAATTTACACGCAAGACTACACCCTACTTGAGATGAGATACATGCTGTTGATCGAGATTTTGTTGGAATTAAAACTCCTTCTACCACTTGTGTTTCTCCAACTGAAAAAGCACATTTTATGGTTTTGTCATTACTTATTTGTTGATCATTTAAGGTGATGTGATCAATGAAAAAAGAATCATCTAAATCATTTATTAATTTTTTGCCCAGATTTTGCATCGATTCAAATGATGACACATTTTTCCTCCAAAGCCATTCATGAATTTGTTTATATCTAAAAGATTTGTGACCTTTTTTTAAAATCCAATCATTGATGCTTTCTGAGCTTGCACTTCTAATATTTACTTTGTTTTCAGACATGTCAATAATGTTCTGCAAAATAAAGATTAAAATTTAGTTTAAAAAAATAAAAGAGATTACCTATTAAGCATTACAGGCATTACAAGCATTAAAATGTGCTCATCTTTACTTTCAGGATTATTAGGCATTAAAAGTCCTGCACGGTTTGATTCACTCATTGCTAATTGAATTTCAGGGGTATCAAGATTGTTAAGCATATCCATTAAAAACCTTGAGTTGAAACCAATTTCTAAGTCATCACCATTATAGTTACAAGTTAACCTTTCATTTGCTTCATTTGAAAAATCAAGATCTTCTGCGGATAAGTTTAAATCTGATCCTGCAAGTTTGAGTTTTATTTGATGAGTGGTTTTATTAGAAAAAAGGGATACTCTTTTAATTGAGCTTAAGAACTGATCTCTTTCGATGGTCAGTACATTTGGATTTTCTTTTGGAATAACCGCTTCATAATTTGGATACTTACCATCAATTAGGCGACAAGTTAAAGTGATGTCATTTAATTTAAAAATGGCATTAGAAGTGTTGTATTCAATAGATACATCTTCATCTCCTCTGATGTTATTTTTAAGAAGATTTAGTGGTTTTTTAGGTAAAATAAATGAAGCATTTCCTTTTGCTGTAAAATCTGTTCTTGAATATCGAACTAATTTATGTGCATCAGTCGCAACAAAAGTGATGTCCTCTTCATTAAATTGACAGAAAACTCCACTCATAACTGGCCTTAAATCATCATTTCCAGTTGCAAATATTGTTTTGTTGATAGCTTTTGAAAGAATTTCTCCTGTTATCGAAATTGAATTTTTGTTATCAAGTTTTGGAACACGAGGGTATTCATCACCATTGAATCCGATCATTTTTGACTTTCCATTNTCATAAGCAATTTCAACAGAGTAGTCTTTTCCAATTTTGAATGTACAGGGTTGGTCAGGTAANTTTTTTAAAACATCTAGTATTAATCTAGCAGGTACAGCAATTTTGCCNATTTCTTCAGATTGCACCTCAAGGCTTGTAGTCATGGTTGTTTCTAGATCAGATGCAGATATTGTTAGGTGCTTGTTATTTACCTCAAATAAAAAGTTGTCTAAAATAGGAAGGTTATTACTGCTGTTTAATACACCAGAAATACTTTGAAGGTGTCTTAAAAGTACCGTGCTTGAAATGATGAAATTCATAGGTTATTTAAATTTTCTAACAAAAAAAATGTATTTAGTTATATAACTATCTACAAAACTACTAATTTATAATAAATAGCTATTCTTATTAAGGATTATTTTGATTTTCTGAATATCCTTTGATTGATGGGAAATAGGGATTACCTAATATAATAGGATTAAAAACAAAATATTGACATTTTACGAGCTGGCCATTATCAAGTTCGCACCAGAATTTATCAACATCCATTTCTAAACTTTCAGAATCATTTGTGGTCATTTGTTGATTGGGTGCTACCATTTTATATAATTTTAAAAGGGTTTTTCTCCCTTTTTTTTCTATCAACTTAAGAGTTGCAAAGGGCGTTGTGTTTTTTAAACTATCTACTTGATTTTTATTTAATTCATAATTCGCAAGATTGAAATGAATCTTTGTGAAGTTTTGAAGGTATCTCAATATTGAAGTAGGATCAGATTCTATTTTATTTTTATTTTGATAAACACAAGGGACTTTTGAATTTAAAACTTTAAAACTTTTGCCAGGTTCATTAGTAAAATCAACTGAAACAGATGAAATTTCATCTGTATTTAGTGAAAAAATTTCAGTACATACCCATTTTCTTTTATCAGCAAAAAATCTAGGGTCAATAATTCCATGTTCACCTTTAACAGAGGTAATGATTGGGTTTTTACTTTTACCTTCATCTGTTTCAAGAAGCATTATTTGTCCATAATGATCTTGAGTAGCAGGTCCAATAAACCAATTCCGATTCCATTTGCCATTGGTATAAATTTCCACTTTTATGTGCTGTGTAAGCATTTTCTTTTTGAAATTTGCTAATGAAGCATCAGGGAGATAACTTTTGAATTCAATGTTCTTTATGGTTTCAAGAATAAATTGAACACTGGGTTGGTTGATACATGAATTGTTTTTATCAGTCCATCTGTCTTTTTTTCTTTTTAGCGTTATAGATTCTCCATGAACATCTGTAATTACAATCTTATCAACACTAGCCGTATCAGCAATTGAAAATTCTATTAAGTTTTTATCAGATTTATTAGAATTGTTTACAAGCCCATAAGTGTACCATGATAAAAAGGCAAGAATGCTTAAGCTAATTGATAAAACAACAATATTTTTTTTTGGATTTTTCAAGTTATTTTGAGTATTTCATTTTTCTTATAAAGTACATTATTAAACCCATTAATAAGATAATGGCAATAGGAATAATAACGTTTACTATTCTTAATAAAGAACCTTTGGTCATTACTTTTTCTTTATCTATGGGTCTAACTTCAATTTGTCTGCTTCTCAAATCAATAATAGATTGGTCTCCCATCATATAGTCAACTAAGTTTTGTAAAAAAACTTGATTTCCATGCATTTTTGGAGCAATTAATCCTTTTTCCATATATGGAATTAGGTCTTTATCCCACTCAAGTTCATTAATGTTGATGGGTCTATATAGGTATCTATTTCTAGATTTGTCAGGCATTGAATCATATGTATTGGCAAGCCATGAGCCATTTCCAATCACTGCAACTTTGCTGTTTTTAACACTTTCTTTTAAATAATTTGCATCCGGGTTTTTTGCAAACTCATCAACAATTCTGCTTTTAAAATGAGATTGGTATTTCCCTTCAGTGATTCCTGCCAAACACATTTTATTTGCCTCATCTTTGGGACTTTCGTTTAGTTTGGGATTAGGTCCATATAAAACAGGCATTTCAAGACTAATAATAGGACTTAATCCAGTTGATGTTGAATTTGTTGACGAACTTAAAATAGACGAGCTTGTAATGTTTTCTTGAGGGATAAATTCGAGTTCATTTACATATTTTAAAGAAACAGGCTCTAAATTTCTAGATATGGGATGATCTGTGTTTGTACAAAGTACATGAAAAAACCAAGGCATAAATGTGTTTTTAGCATAAGGGAATATTTTCGGGGAACAACTTGCATCAACCACAAAATTCTCATTAATCTTGATTCCATAATCATAAAGCATTTTATCAATTCTAAGATTGGATCTTGTAGAATGTGTTGCGCCATTTGCATCTAGGCTATCTGAATTAATTGTTAGAGCATCAATAAAACACATTAGTTTACCGCCATTCATTACAAATTGATCTATGATATACAAATCTTTATTTGTAAATTTTCTTGTAGGTTCCGCTATTATTAATCCGTCAATATCATTTAAAGAGGATAAAGAATCTTTTAATTCAACATCAGAGATGTTATAATATGGTTTTAGAAGTGCTCTTGATCTCATAGTTTGCGCATATGATAACTCTCCATGACCTTGAAGAAAAGCAATCTTTTTCTTTTCTTTTTGCATGGTTCTTTTCATGGAGCTAATTAGTTGGTATTCAAGGTTGTTTATGCCATCTTCAACGATTTTATGAAGTTCACCTATTTCATATGGTTTTCCTAAAGATGATCCAGGTAAAAATTGAATGGTATTTACCGATTGTCCGGAATAGTCTAATATAGCACCTGGCCATACCATTAGTTGGCTTTGTCCTCCGTCTTTTGAGTAGCTTATATCCATTGGTCGAATGCCATTACTGTAAAGACTTTCGTAGAGGGCTTTTTGATCTTGATCACTTCCTTTATTTGGATCGATAAAAATGTATTCAACTCTATCTCCAACAATATTTTTGAATTCCTTTAATTTATCCTCTAAACTTGATTTGTAAGTCTTTAACTCAGCAGGTAGATTTCCATCTAAATATATTTTGATGCTAAGACGGTTTTTAAAATAAGAGGTGTCGTTAAGAAATTTCTCTGTCCCTTCTGATATAGAATATCTCTGATCTTCGGTCAAATCAATTCTTATATTTTTAAATGTACTTATTGTATTTATTAAAATTAAAGATACTCCAATAATAGAGGCTAAGGACCAGTTTTTCTTAATTCTGATCATGTTTAATGCAGCTAAAAGAAAAAATATGATAATGGATAAAAAATAGATTAAATCTCTTGAATCTAGAACTCCTTTTTTAATTGAATCGTAATGATGAGTCATACTAGTGTATTGAATAATAGAATCCAATCCACCCATTAATTTAAATGATCCAATAAGGTATAGCCCATCAAATAAAAACCAACACATAAACATAGCTGAGACAAAGGCAATAATTTGACTGCTTGAAATGGAAGATGCAAAAAGGCCTATAGCAGTAAAGCATGCCCCAAGCAGAACTAAGCCTAGATAAGAGGCTAGCGTGGCTCCTGCATCAATAATGCCAACAGGGTCACCAAGATAGTAGATAGAGATGTAGTAAATAGTTGTTGGAAGTATAGAAATAACCAAAAGTGTAATAGCAGCAAGGTATTTACTCAATAATATTTGAAAACTAGAAATGGGTTTTGTTACCAGTAGTTCCATGGTTCCTGTTCCTGTTTCTTCTGCAATTGACTTCATTGTTATAGCAGGAATGAGAATCAGAAATATTATTGGAGACATGTTAAAGAATGGAATTAAATCTGCTTCAACACCTTCCATTAAGTTTCCATCCCATGATATTACCCAGTGAAATAATCCGGATGTAATTAGATATATAATAATAAAAACATACCCAATTACAGAGCTTAAAAATGTTCGGACTTCTTTTTTGAATAATGAGTACATAAATATGGATTCAAATTTATAATATATTAATCAATCAGATTGATTTTTTTTAAATCATTTATGATTTCATTTCTCTCATCTACAATATGAGTGTTTTTTTTGGGTCTGAATTTTAAAAACTTAACTGTTTCCTTGAATCTTTTCATCCATAAATAAGAAATGCGCCCAATGAATCCAAGAGATAGATAATAAACAACAGATATCCAACAATTGTCTATTATATACAGGTTTATTAAATATATTGCGGGAATGTTTATAATGCAGACCAATACGGCATTTAAAAGCAATTTAACTGAGCTCCAAAAAACAGGACGCTTGAATTGTTTTTGAATCCAATATTTTAAGGGTAAATATGGCAGGTAGCAGTGAATAAGACCAAGTAGAAAAATAGGTGAAAAAACAATTAATAAAAGTGTTTTTTTGAAAATTGCTAAAGATTTTTTTTCATCATTATAAGCTAATTTTTCTGGAATATTATTCAAATCAAAATCCCTAAAATAATCATCTAATTTTTGCTTTAACTTGTTTTTTGATTGAGCATCGACTTTATTAAGTTTATTGGCAATTTCTTGAGAATTTTGCCATCTCTTTTCAAGGCTTATATTTCTTTTAAAATAGACCTCATTCATTCCAATGCCACTAATTCGCATGATGTTTTCATGTAATGATGAATCATTTGGGTTTTCCAGATGTGTTATTTGACTTTTTAATTCATCTTCTATTTTTTTGTTTAATTCATTAATTGTTTTTACAGGATTCCTTTCATACTTTTCTTTATAATCATTGACAACTATAGATTTAGAAAAAGAAACCAAAAGATCACTTGAAAAAACCTTTGGAGATGAGTAATTAATTCCAATTATTTTCATTGATATTTCTTTATTCC
>NZQU01000096.1 GCA_002696025.1 Crocinitomicaceae bacterium | reverse complement strand
ATCATCGAAAATGTGATGATTGTAAAAATAATGTCTTGCATAAAAAGTATTAACTAAAAAATGAAGATAAGCATAAGTTTGGTATTTGTTACAATTGTCAAAAGTTCATCTCTAAAAGAACATCAACAGCAGCTAGATTCTCTAAAAAAATAATACTGTATATTTAATCATTGTTTTTCAAAACTCTAAACAATGAACTCTGTATTTAAAAGTTTAATATTCATAAGCACATTGGTGAGTTATTCACTCACTTTTGGACAAGTATTGAATGTGACTGCTTTTCGTGATACCAATTTACCAAGAATTGAAATAAATCCATCTCATTATGAGTTTGTCTACCCAGTTGAAAAAGACTTTTATGATTCAGCATCTTTTACCCCTCCTACAGACGGGAGATTTTTGGTTCAAAATTATGGTCCTCGTACCATTGGAAATTATGACAACCACCAAGGGTCTGATATATGGGGACACACCATAAAAAATGGCATACTAAGCTATAATCCTCCTGCTGTATGTATGTGTGATGGCCTAATAACAGGAATTGAAGATGGACCTGACTCCATAATAGACTTAAGCACTTCTGGAAGAACAATATACTATGCATGTGATAGCTTTTCTAAGGTTTTCAATTCTCAAATAACTATTGTTTATCGTCATTTAGATTCTATTATGAGTAATCTTTTGGTGGGGGATTATATATCCAAAGGAGACACATTGGCCTTTGTTGGTAGTAGCGGAACTACTAGTCTAAGTCATTTACATTTTGACTTCAAATCAATTCCAAATGAGTGGGGTAACACAACTACAGCTAAATATTTAAATCCCAATCGGCTTTTTGATCCAACAGAACACCCGCATATTTTAGGTAAATTTGACAATGCTCATATAGAAATATTGCACGATTGGGCAGACAGTACCTTAATTAGAATTCATTGGCCGCACAACCAACACATTAATCGTTTCGAGTTCACAAATGGCTCTTATAATATTATTTATGATGTTGAGGAGGTGAGGGCAAGCTATCCTGTTTTTGAACCCTCTATATGGGCTAGGGACAGCATGAAAATATTTCCCTATCGTACAAATGGATATCGAACCGCCTTATACTATCAACTTAATGACACACTTCCATCCATTTTTCCAAACTCACCACATCGAGATACCAACATAATGATATATGGTTATCCACACATCCCCCTATCAGCAGATTCGGTTGTCAATGTTTACGATTTTGTTTTAGAGCATGTTCCAAACACGCACTTAACAAATGATTGGATCATTAAGCTAACAGATGTTTGGGGTTATACAGTTCAAGGTCAGTTTTCTGGAGTAAACACTCAAAACATGGAGGGTTTAGCACCAAAGCTTAAAATATATCCAAACCCAGTGTCTAATTTTTTAATCATTGATTTAGATAAAAAGAACGAATTATCAATTGTGAAAATTTATGACATTTATGGTCAAACAGCAATAGCAGAAAGAATAACTGAAAATAAAATAAATGTAAGTAAATTAAATAGCGGTATTTACTTCATAAGCTTGAATGGGCTAACAGCTGGATTTATAAAATATTAATTTACATAGATACTAAACTAAAATATTATAATTATAAATTATATCAATAGTTAGTATTTTAGCCAAAAAAAGCTAACTAAATAAATATAAATCTTGAATCGTTACTTTTTTAAAATATCTTATTTAGGGTCTTCCTATCACGGTTGGCAAAGACAAAATGGGCAAATTTCTGTTCAACAGTGTATTGAAGAAAGCTTATCTAAATTTATTCATCAAAAAGAAATTAAAATTGTGGGTTGCGGAAGAACAGATACTGGTGTGCACGCGAAAAACTTCTATTTCCATATAGATACGGAACAAAAACTACCAAAGCAAACCCTTTTTAAAACAAATACTTTACTTCCTAATGACATTGCTGTTCATGACATTCTAGAAGTTAAAAAAGAACATCATGCGCGGTTTGATGCTACAGAAAGAACATACCGCTATTATTTACACCCCAAAAAAGATGTTTTTATCAATAAAACCAGTCTTTATTATAAAAATAAAATAGACTTTGAATTAATGCAAAAAGCAGCCGACTTACTAATTGGAAAAAAAGATTTTACCTCCTTTGCAAAGCTTCATGCAGACAACAAAACAGATGTTTGTGTTGTTTCCAATGCAAAATGGGTTCAAAGTGAAAATCAATTTTATTTTGAAATTACCGCTGATCGCTTTTTACGCAACATGGTTCGGGCAATTACCGGAACACTATTAGATGTTGGGGTTGGAAAAACAAGTCTATCTGATTTTGAAAAAATTATAGCAAGTAAAAATAGATCAAATGCAGGTGCTTCAATAGATGCAAGGGGGCTTTTTTTATGGGAAATAAAATATCCTTTTGAATTGAACTCCGCTAAACTTTAATCAACTCTGGTCTATCTTTTTAACCATTGTTAATATGGTAGCCAAAGCAACTGTTTCTCCAGTTTCATCATAAACATCAACCAAGAATTTAACAATCCCTTTAGCAATATCATCTTCTGATTTTTTTTCTTGATCAATTTTTTCTTTTACTGTAAAGCGAACACCGATAGTTGCCCCTGGATAAACAGGTTTGACAAATCGTGCCTCATCTATTCCATAATTAAGTAAAACAGGGCCTTTTTTAGGGTCCACAAACAATCCAGCTGCTTTTGATAGAATAAAATATCCATGAGCAACTCTTTGCTCAAAAATAGTTCCATCTAAAGAAGTCGCATCCATATGCGCATAAAAATTATCGCCTGAGACATTCGCGAAATTCACAATATCTGCATCAGTTACAGAATGCTTATGGGTATAAACCGTTTCTCCAATCTCAAGTTCTTCAAACATTTTTCTAAAAACATGGGGGTTGGCTTCAGGCATATCTGCTCCATATTGGAACTGTTCTGTAATTTTACTAAGCGTAGTTGGATGACCTTGTATGGCGGTTCTTTGAAGGTAATGTAAAACCCCTCTTTTACCACCCATTTCTTCACCNCCTCCAGCTCTTCCTGGNCCNCCATGAGTTAATAGTGGCATTGGGGATCCATGACCTGTGCTTTCTTTTGCACAATCTTTATTTAAAACTAAAATACGTCCATGNAGTGANGCTGCACCTATTACATAATCNTTAGCNTCTTCATTATCNGGNGTCACTATTGAAGACACCAAAGAACCCTTGCCTAATTTAGAAAGGGCAATCGCATCATCCATGTTTTTATATGGCATAATGGTTGAAACCGGACCAAATGCCTCAATATCATGAACTGCTGTTTTATTAAAAGGATCATTGTTTCTAAACAAAATAGGGGAGAAGAAAGCCCCTGCATTTTTATTTGCACCATGAACTTCAAAGTTTTCCATATCACCGTACACAATCTTTTGAGATTTGCATAATTCAGCAACACTCTCACTTACTCTTTCAACTTGCGTTCTTGTTGCCAAAGCTCCCATTCGAACTCCTTCAACAGAAGGATCTCCTATTTTAGTTGAACTTAATCTTTTTGAAATTCCATTTTGCACCTCATCTATTAAATCTTCGGGAACAATGATTCTTCTAACAGCTGTACACTTTTGTCCAGCCTTAATTGTGATTTCTTTAACGGTTTCTTTGATAAATAAATCAAACTCTTCAGTTCCTGGAACTGCTTTCTGACCAAGAATAGTTGCATTTAATGAATCCGCCTCCATATTAAACATGACGCTCTCTTCAAGTATTTTTGGGTGAGCTTTTAAAATTTTGCCTGTCGAAGCACTTCCTGTAAATGTGACAACATCTTGGTTGTTAACGTGGTCAATAATCCCTCTACCAAAACCACACACCAATTGCAAAGATCCTTCTGGTAATATTTTTGAGTCAATTATATCCCGAACCATTACCTCTGTTAAATAACAAGTATGTTCTGATGGCTTAACAATTGCAGGAACCCCTGCCATTAAATTAACCGCAATTTTTTCAAGCATTCCCCATATTGGAAAATTAAATGCATTGATGTGAATGGCAACCCCTTCTCTTGGAACCATAATGTGATGACCAATAAAGGTTCCGTTTTTGGAAAGTGGAGCCGCGACACCATCAACATTGTAAGGTAGGTCTGGAAATTGTCTTCTCAAAGATGCATTTGCAAACAAGTTACCGATACCGCCTTCAATATCAATCCATGAATCTACTTTTGTTGCTCCAGTCCACGCGCTAACTTCGTAATATTTATTTTTAATTGATGTTAGGTGTAAGGCAAGTGCCTTAATCATTCGGCCTCTTTCTTGAAACGTCATTTTTCTTAACTTTTCAGCGCCTGTAGATCTACCGTATTTTAATATTGATTCATAATCAAGGCCTTCACTAGAAACTTCTCCAAACGCCTCTCCTGTAATTGCATTGCACAAAGTTGTTTCCACACCCGTTCCATCGACCCAACGGCCCATTATATAATTTTGATAACGTTTCATATTGTTAAATTTTAAAATAGCCAACGATAAAGATCGTTAAAATTGGCATACAAAACTAAAGAAAGCAAAAGAACCATTCCTACCATTTGAGCATACTCTAAAACTTTTTTAGGCGCTTCTTTTCCTGTAATCATCTCATAAATTAAAAAGACAACATGACCACCATCTAAGGCTGGAATTGGGAGTATATTCATGAATGCAAGGATGATCGATAAAAATGCTGTTGTTAGCCAAAAACTTTCCCAATCCCAAACAGGAGGAAACATGTTTCCTATGGCAGCAAATCCCCCCATACTGCTTGCTCCTTTTTTAGTAAATAAAAACTTAAACTGAGAAACATAATCTAATAGTGTATTGTAACCTAAATTTAAGCCGACTCCTATACTTTCACTAAAGCCATAATCCTTTATGAAAACAGCCGCAGAATCTAATAGTTTTGCCTCAACAGGTCTAAATCCAATCGTTGCTTCTTGGCTTACAACAGGATTTAAGGTTAATGTGTCTTCTGAACGAACTACTGTAAGCGCTATTTTCTTGCCTTTATTAAAAAAGGTGTGTTTTAATATTTGATCAAAATACTCTATGCTTTCATTATTAATTGCAGTAATTTTATCCCCCTTTTTTAATCCACATTTACTTGCTGGAGTTTCAGGCATTACTGAATCCACTACAAGAGCCGTATGTCTTAGTGTAACAGGTGGATATGCGCCTTCAATAAACAATTCTTTTCCAATATTATCGGGAAAACTAATCGTTTTAATCTCTCCCGTCTCATTGTCTGCTACCTTTAAAACCTTTGCATCACGAAGCAATAATTCCTTATTAATATCATTAATGTGAAGCACTTTTTGTCCGTCCACCTCAAGAACATTATCTCCTGATTTTAAGTTATATTTTTCAAGATAAGGATGAATTGCTAGACCATGATTAAGCTCATCCATTTTAACTTGCTCTTTACCAAAAGAAAAAACAACGCCAATATATATGATAAAACCTAAAAATAAATTGACAGTCACACCTCCAATCATTATAATCAATCGTTGCCATGCCTTCTTTGATCTAAACTCCCATGGTTCAGCAGGTTTTTCCATCTGCTCTTTATCCATTGATTCGTCAATCATTCCAGCAATTTTAACATACCCACCTAATGGAAGCCAACCCAATCCCCATTCAGTGGTGTTTTGATCTTCATCCCACTCTTTAGGCGATTTTTTAGAAAGCCAAGAATATTTTTTATTTCCTTTTACTTTTTTAAATCGGAACAATGAAAACCAAGGATTGAAAAAAAGATAAAATTTTTCAACTCTGGTTTTAAAAAGTTTTGCCGGGATAAAATGCCCTAATTCATGAAGTGTAACTAGAAAGGCGAGTGATAGCACCAATTGTGCAGCTTTGATCCAAAATTCCATTGATTGAGTTTAATAATAAAAACAGCCGCAAATATACGTTTTTTAGGCCATTAATTTATATCAAAGGGTTCTTGATAGTATCCATTTTGAACAAAATAATCAAGCATGGCCTCTTTAATTAAATGTTCTTGATCTTTTTTTGTCAATTCAGGAATCTCATCAAGCAATTCAAAATGAGGCCAATTATCCTCATCTCTACCTATAAAACGATAGTTTCCATAAGGCTCTAACAAAGTACAAATGGCTATATGAATAAGCTCCATTTTCTCTCTTTTGGAAAACTTTTCAGCGCCTCTACCTAGCTCATTAACACCAATTAAAAAAAGCAATCCTGTCTCATCGATCCCCTCTCCAAATTCTTTTTCAAGATATTTAACCAGTTTTTGAAATCTAATTGATAAGTCGTGATCCATCCTTAATTTAATTGCTCTACAAAACTAATGTTTTCTTTCTTAAATAAAGCACGAGATTTTTTAATAAATCGAGTCATTTTTGACTGTGATTTTTTAGAGATTTCAAGTTTGTTTTTTTCATATAAAAAACACGGCAAAATCTGATAATTATTACCCTTTTTATTTCTGAATTTATGAACCCATGACAAGTAATAAGACGGCTGCAAAACAGTAACTAAATTATCTCTTTTTAGGATTGTTATATTAACCATCAATCCCCCGTCTCTATTGACTTCTCTTTGATTTGATATTAAGTTTCCCAAAGAATAAATAACAGCTACTTTATCTTCTTTTCCCTCCCTGTTTTTATATTCCATTTTTTGAAGGACATGAGGGTGGGATCCAATGACAATATCCACCCCGTTTTTAAGAAGGAAATCTGCGGTTTTTTTTTGACCATTTGATGGGTGTGATTTATATTGACGTCCCCAGTGTAAAAACACTATTAATTTATCAATATTTTTTTACTATTGTAAATATCTCTTTTAATAAGATTGGTGTCAATAATATTTACAAATGTTCCTTTTGGTACAGGAAGACCGTTTGTCCCATATGTATAATTAAGAATCCCCACCCTTATGTTATTTTTTTTTAGAATCAATAAATTATTATTAATTCTGTCTAATGAATCCTTAAAAGTTCCAGTATGATAAATATTTGCCGAATCCAAGACTTTTAATGTTCTCAAAATGCCTTTTCGCCCTGTATCACATGAATGGTTATTTGCTGTCATAAGAACATTTATACCACTCCTTTTACATGAAAAAGCCAGTTCATCTGGTGATGAAAACCTAGGATATCCCTTATAAGGCTTACCTCCAAATGTTAATTCAAGATTTCCAACGCAAAAATCAACAGCATTAAAAAAGGGGGCGACTTTTGAAAAAACAGGAGTAAAGTCATAATGACTAGTAGAATCAACAAATGTGGAATTGACCAAGGGCATGTGACCCATAATATCACCCACAAAAATTAAACTTAAAGAGTCTGCTTTTATTACTTTTTTTTTCTCTGCTAAAACTTCTTCCGTTTTGTTTGATTTATCAGAACATGACAGAAAAACGAAACTTAAACACAAAAAAAATGAATATTTCATAGTATTTTGATTAATACTAATATTAAATAAATAGGTTACACACCTTTTTTTAATGCCTTTTAATCAGTATTTTACATTAATAACAAAAAGAAATAATATTGAAATCGGCAACTTTGTTATGTAATTAACGTCTTATAATCCCAATGTTAAACATTAAATCTGTAACTTTGCAGGGCTAAATTTTGTTATACTTAATGCTCTCCTATTTTGAAGATTTAATATAATAGTAACTTTTCAAGTGTTCTCACGTAAAAGGCGATATATATATGAATTTTAAATATTTTGATAACATGATTTTTCAGCCAAAGCGTTTGGTTGCTGTTGTCTTTTTTTTCCTTTTATTTTTTTCACAAAGTGTTTTTGCTCAATTCAGTATTGTTTCTAACAACGGAACATCTGGATGTATAAACTTTGGAGCAACATTTTCTGTAGCTGGAACCGGGGCCACTTCATACAATTACAATTGGGTTGTTACCAACAGTTCAGGAGCAACCATTCAAACTGGAAATAATGCAAACTTTACTGTTTTATTTACCTCTCCGAGTATTTATGACTTATCTGTCACATTAACTCCTACCAGTGGTGGTGCCTCAACAACTGTAGACTCCCTGAATTACATTACTATTTATGGTTCTCCTTCAATTTCATACAATATTTCTCCAGGTAGTGGTTGTGCAGGAGACTGCTTGGTTTTTGATGAATCAGGTAGTAGTCCTGGAAGTAATAGTTCAGGCTTAAATAGCTTTGTTGTTTCTCCTGGAGACGGAAGTCCTAGTTATAATGTTGATGATTTCACGCATTGCTATAACACTCCTGGAACATTTACACCGATAGCAACATTCATAAACAATGAAGGCTGTCAAACCACCTCAAACCTTACCCCTATTACAATTGATACCATTCCGGTTTTAACAAGTTCAACTAATATTACCGAAATATGTAGTGGCGATGCCTTCAACTATACNCCNACAAGTTCTGTTACAGGTAGTACTATTNTNGCACAAATGTCACAAACAGGAAACCCTAGTTGTGTNAATCTATCTACAACACAATTTAATAATACNCCTATTAATGAAATTATTACTCATTCNTGTAATACNCCACAAACAGTAGAATATACNATTACCATAACNAACAATAATAATGGNAANAGTTGTGACTCTGTATTTTTAGTAAANGTCATNGTTAAGCCNAAACCAGTCATNACAATTTCAAACCAAACCATTTGTGTTGGGGGATCAGCTACGCTTGATGCTGTTGGAGGGTCTGGTTCTGGAACCTACTTATGGTCTCCTGGTGGAGAAACCACCCAAAGCATTACTGTTTCTCCTGGATCAACCACAAACTATACTTGTATTTATACTGAGGATAACTGCCCATCAGATCCAGCAGCAGCAACAGTGACTGTTAACTCATTGCCAACCGTAACTGTTAACAATACAACTGTATGTGCTGGATCTCCAGCGACACTTACAGCGACACCTGGAACACCTGGCGGAACTTACCTTTGGTCTCCTGGTGGTGCAAATACACAAAATATTACTGTTTCTCCATCTACCACAACTACATATACAGTCACATATACACTTGGTTGTGAGGGAACTGGTTCTGGTACAGTTACTACAAATCCCGCACCAACTAACAGTATTGCATCTACTTTTTATAATTCGTGTTCATTTCCTTTAATTACCGACTTAACTTTTGTTGGGACAAATGCCGATAGTATTGAATGGACATTTAGTAATGGCTCATTAAATAACTCCTCAGTAACTGGGGCTTTATTAACAGGAACTAATCCAGCTGTAGCTGCTGGAAACATCGGGACACATGGAAATCTATCCAATGTTAATTTTTCTGGCACTGATATTTATGACATCGCCGTTACAACATGGAATAATTTTGGATGTTCTACAACCACAAGCTTCCCCCAGTTCATCGCTGTTGGAAACAATAATCCTCCCGGCTCTAATATATACAGTTTTAGTCCTGCATTTGTTTGTATCAACGACCCTATTTCTATTGCATATGATGAAGTTAATAGTGCTTCAAATCATCTTAATGGCTCAACTGGCGCCATAGCAAATGAAGTTTGGTGGGACTGGGGAGATGGTAGTGCACTGACACTTCAAACTATAAGTCAAAATGTTCTTGATTTTCCCGTTCCGACGACTCATTCTTATTCTTTACCTGGAACATATACAATAACAATGGTTCCATGGGGAATGATAGGAGGTGTTTATGTATGCTCTGGAGACACTTTAACCCAACAAGTTACTGTTTTAGGACCTGCTGCAACACTTTCTGCTAACATAGATTGTAACAATCCTTTAACTCCCACATTAAGCCCAACTTATTACGGAACAGGTGGAACAACAAACTATTTATGGGATTTTGGTGATGGTTCTGCAACAAACAATACTGCTTTCCCACCTGCACACACATATCCATTTTATGATACAACTTACACAATTACATTAACGGTAACTGATATTTTTGGATGTCCTCCAGTAACTCTTCAGGAATCTGTTGTTTTTTATGATAACCAGCCAACTTTTCAAGCTTATAATCAATCTGATACAACCCAAGCAAATGGCGGGTTCGTTAAAACAGACATTTGCCTTGGAGACGAATTATGGTTTTACAATGAAACTCCAGGATCTGCCTATGTTTCTCCTCAAAACATTAACTCTCTTGAAACCCGATGGGATTGGGATGCCAATGGAATTGTTTCGTTCTCTGCATCAACTGCAGTTCGTGGACAAGGAAGAAGCAGGATTTTTTCTTCTGCCAATGGATATGCTGTTGGAAAATATGGAATTGCGATAAGAAATGAAGACCCTAATGGTTGTAGAGTAAAAGATACTGCGATTGATTATATTACCATTCACGGAATAGATGGCGATTTTACTCTTCCAACTTTTGGCTGTGTAAATGACTCTATAAACGTTGGACTTGGTTCGCTTGATGCTCCCATGTCATATATAGATACCATCTTTTGGGATTGGGGAGATGGGTCTCCTGTAGACACAACCATTGGTTCAAGCAGCGTTGCCCCCGGTTTGCCTCCTGCTCATGCATATACAACAAGTGGAACCTATACTGTAACAGCGACAGTGTCTGACTCAGCTTATTGCCCTATATCATTAAATCATGACATTACCATAACCAGTCCAACTGCAAGCTTTAATGTAGACTTCTTACATATCTGCCCTGGCCAAGGCATCAATGCTGTTGATAACTCTTCTGGAACAGGTGCAATTACAAATTATACTTGGTCAGCTCCTAATGCTACCCCAAATTCTAGTTCAAATCAAAATCCTGGAACATTTGTTTTTAACAATCCTGGAACATTTCCTATTACACTTTCAGTTACAGATGTTTCCGGCTGTATTGATGACACCACAATAAATATTGATGTTTATGATCTTGTAATTGATGCTACTGCCTCACAAACATTTCTTTCATGTTTTAGTTCGGGAACAGCTATTTCTTTTTCAAATCTTTCGCACATTAACAACCTACCAGGATTTCAACATTTTGATTTAAGTTCTGCCGTTTGGAATTTTGGAAACAATTCAACATCTGGACTATTTGATAATCCATTTGTAACATATACAGCTCCGGGGTCATATGATGTTTCTCTTACTTTAAGTTCCCTGTCAGGATGCACAGCCACGGCTATTGTTGAAACAATCATTGTTCAAGGACCTTCAGGTACTGTATTTGTTGGTGGTGGTGGTTCAAATACAATTATTTGCTCTGGGCAAACTGCTGATATAACCGTTTCTTCTGCAGATGCGGATTCTGTTGTGTTATTTTATGATGACGGAAGCATCGAGGTTGTTCCTCCATTGTCTACTCAAACTTATACTCACACTTATACAAATAATGGGACTACGGTTGACACAATAATACCTCAATTATTTGTTAGAGATAATGGCCTTAATTGTTCGGGGCTTGTCATTTCTCTTGATACCATTTTTGTAAATCCTTTACCAATCATTAATCCTGTAACAAATATCGATTTATGTAGTGGGGACAATTCTGGGGCCATTAATTTCACCTCTAATATTCCAGGAACAAATTACAGTTGGATTAATAACAACACCAATACCGGTCTTGGCGCCGCAGGAAATGGAAACATCCCTTCTTTCCCTGCTACAGCAACAACCGGAACTGAATCATCATCAGTAATTGTTACGCCAAGTTATGATCCCGGAAATGGACTGGCTTGTAGTGGCAACGCCATTCTGTTTTTTATTAACGTAACTCCAACACCATCAATTCAATCTATTTTAGATGAAGTTGTATGTAATGGCTCTTTTACAAATGGTATTGTATTC
>NZQU01000095.1 GCA_002696025.1 Crocinitomicaceae bacterium | reverse complement strand
AGGATTGGAAATTTGGAAAAACATTTTGACCTGGAACATTAGCTTGCGCTCCTTCAAGAAGGCCTTGATTTAAATGAGTTGAGGAAAGACCTACGTAATAGTCATTACCCTTAAAGTACAATCCAAAATTTAAATCTAAATTAGTAGCAGACCATTTTGATGGCAATGATGGGTCAGGATTAGAGGTCGGTGGAATCCAATTTGGATCTTGTCCGAAATTCATAATTCCAAATCCAATACCGATACCAAGAACGCCAGCACTTCCAACCTGAAGTGGGTATGAGTAATTTAATAGGACATTATTTTGCCTATTAAAACCAATAGCATCGTGATAGAATGAAATCCCGACACCTCCAGGAAAATACCTTGACAAATCACCTTGAACGTTTAAAATTGCTGAATTTGGAGCTCCATTCACTTTGTCCCACTGATTTCTGTAGATGGTAGTGCCGCAAAAACCATTTTCAAGTTCAATACCTGTAAATCCAGGGTTAATAGACATTTTATCAAATATAAAATGCGTAATTAGCTTGTCTTGTTGGCATAATGCAGAAGAGCTAATAAAGAGTAATATCCAAAACGCTTTCTTCATTTAAAAAATTGTTTAATGGCTTTAAGTAAATATATAAAAAATGTTTTCAATTAAAAAACACAATCGAAAACGTCGCCTAAAGTAATGAAATTTTATAATAAAAGAAGAATTTAATTTGAATTTGTGTGAGATTTAAACTCAATCCAAATACTTGCCTTCAATTAATTTATTATTGAAGTTTTTGATATGTTTTCCACCAAAGGTTAGGAATTTCATTATTCATGGCTTTTTTATAGTCATCATAATCACATGGAACCAGATGGTGGCGTTCATATTTATTTCCTTGTTTGGGTGGAAATGGGACCTCCATCCACCAACGTGCACTTTTGTCACTTTTGTAAAAAATAATGCTTTCATTAATTTGCTTGAGTTTTACCTCAAATTTGGTGTAATTTTTTTTAGTTCCTTTTGGAAAATCATTTTTCCGATCATTATACCCTTTTATTAAATACCATATTAATTCTGATAAAACCTTGCTGCCATTTAGTTGGGGCTCATCTATGGGGTAATTAAAAAAACCAATAGAAGTTAGTTTATCACTGATGCCCGCATAATAAGTTATTTGACATGCCTGATCAGCAAAAAAACCATTAATATTTCCGTTAGAAAAATTTGTTTCTATTTTTTTTATTGATTGCAAATCAAAACTAACAAGGTCTGAGTTTCGAAGATGAGGTTCTGCTTTTTTAAAATCAGAATTAAAGTCTCCTAATGTGCAAGAATCAAAATAAAGTTTATTAAAAAGTTCAAGGTCTTTTTTGCTCACATGCGGAGCTTGCAATCCAATATTAGCATGGTTGAATAGGTAGCATGGTCTTTTAATCAATAAATGTGTTAAATATCCATTGCTTTTTGGTTCTTCTTCAATATCTCCAATATCAAGGCTGTAATCTATTGAGCAAGTATTGATTGTTTGCTCCAATGATTGATATGCGTCGTACATAGCGAGTGTTAAATCTTGACTGCCGCCTATAATTATGGGAAGTATATTGTTTTTAATTAACTCAGAACTCACTTTCGCTATGGCAAAATAGCTGTCGTTAAGTTCTTTGCCTGGCTTAATGAACCCAATATTGTATATTTTAAATCCCCATCCGTCTCCACGGTATAATTGGTAAAAAGAGTCACTAAAATAATCTCTTATTGAATCAAGGTTTTTTTCTTTATTACCTCTATATTCCGGGATGAATATTAATGCTACGGATTTGCTTTCAAGTATAGGAAAATTGTCATTATACTCAATTATGGACTCTCCTATTTGGCCAACATCAAAATTTGTTGTTTTTTTTTCAACTGGAGACAAGTATATTGAGATGTCGTTCATTGTTTTTTTTCAAAAATAGTATCAAAAAACAATTCAATTTTATTAGTTTAAAAAAGTAATAAATACTTAAAAGTTGATAAGTAAATTAATAGATTAATTCTTGGACACCTTCTCTTAGTATTTCAATCTCATTATTACAAAGGTTTACAACTGTAGATGCTTCTAATTTTCCAGGTCCGCCATTGATTACAAGTTCTACTTGATTTTCAAATCGTTGATAAATTTCGTTAGGGTCTATAAAATAATTAAGAAGTTCATCTTCAGCATCATGAATTGATGAAACAGCAATTGGATTTTTTAATTCACAAACAATTCTTTTAACAATTTCATTGTTGGGCATTCTAATGCCAATTTCTTTTTTATTTGAATTGAAAATTTTTGATACTTGATTTGAGGCCATCATTACAAATGTAAATGGACCAGGCAGGTTTTTTTTAAGAATTTTAAAAATAAATCGATCTATTTGTTTTGTGAATTTTGAGATGTCTGAGTGGTCTTCACAAATAATAGAGAATTTTGATTTTTTTAAAGGTGTTTTTTTGAATTCAGATAGTTGATTTAATCCTTTTTTACTATTTAAGTCACATGCTATGGCATAAACAGTATCTGTTGGGATGATAATTAAACCTCCTTTTTTTAGAATGTTAGTTGCTTGAATAATAAGTCTGTTGTCAATGTTTTTTTCGTTAATCTCTATCAGCATAAACTACCATTGAATTATTTGTAAAGCCATATATTTCCAAGGAATTTTTTGTANCGATTAGAACTCATGTATTTGTTTCCTCCATAAGTTCTNCCAATTACAAGAGACTTATCANTTTGAATAATTCGAATGTAATGAATTCCCTCTGGNTATGTGTTTGAAATGCCATCAATAACTATTTGGTTGTTTTTGATTGANTTTATTGTTGATGAATTGCTTGGGTTNGAGATAAATACATNAGAAAGTTCTTCAGGACTTAANTTTGGTGATGGGCTGATTGANATTGAATAGATATTTCCTTGNCCAAANTCAGTGTATTTAAGGACTTTTAATTCTTCTTCCATCATTTCTTTTACTGGTGCTAAGTTTAATTTAGATTGAAGATAATCAGGAAGTAAAGATTCTGTTTCTTTTGTTAATATTGGTTTTCCTGGGAATTCTGCTTTTAATCCAATAATTGTATCATGAAATGTATACCCCTTTGTTTCTTTAATTTGTGTCTTTTCTTCAATTGGAATATCTGAGTAATTAGCGGTCACTTTACGAACATTATAATTCTTTTTTCTTAAAAGATCGATAAGGCCATCTTTTCCTGCAAGATGAGCTGCACCAACAACACAAAAAACACTTGATTCTGCCATAAATAATTCAAGGCTGTCAGCCATTCTTTTATTTCTATTTGGTATTAAATTATCAAATTGCAATTGATTGTTCTCAAAGCTGTTTTTCAACAATTTGTAAATACCATCTGAATCACCTTTTAGGTATAGTGATTTCATTTTTTTTTCTATGTCTTGATCTTCAGACCAAACATCTTTTAAGCTATAATTATAATTCAGATCTGAAAAAAGCGAAAGCTGTTCCTCAACAGTTTCTAGAAATTTAACATTCATACCGATGTTATTTGCATATTCTTGAAAATAGGCATCAATAAATTGAGGCATTCCATCTTCATCTCCATAGGCTGTTTTTGAGGCTTTATTACTTGATGAATAAATTCCTCCTCCTTTGTTGTTGAATTTATGAGGAATTTCCCCCCTTCTAATATCAATTTCTGTCATTGAAAGTAAATCGGCCTCAATGGCAAGAGTTTCAGAAGAGTATAGTGCATGATATAATGAGTCGGGAAAGCTAAAAAGTATTTTGTTATTTCGGTGAATAGATCCAAAAATATAGGACTTCTCTTTAATGTTTTTTCCAGTAACTTCCCATAATAAACTGTAGTTATCATTAGAATATTGACTGTAAGAATTTATTGACAAAACAATAAATATTATGAATGGAATTGTTTTAATTAACATTATTGTAAAACTATTTATTTTTTTAAACAATTACCTTATCAACAAAACTTTCTCCGTATAAATATGGTATTTGATTGATGTTATCTAGTGGTTTGCTTAATATAAGACCTGGAGATGAGCCCATTGATATTTTTCCATGGCTTCCCTCAAGCCCCATTGCATATGCACCATTTACAGATAGCGCATTAAATGCTTCCGCTGGTGTTAGTTTCATTTTTAAGCATGCCAAAGACCAAATAGTTGAAAGGTTAAAACATGGTGTTGAACCCGGGTTGAAATCACTGGCCAATGCCAAGGGTAGATTGTTGCTAATTATTTTTCTTGCGTTTCCAAATGGGATGCTTAAAAAATGCGAACAACCTGGAAGCATTGTGGCGATGCAATTGCTTTTTTGCAATGCTAAAATATCATCATCACCCAATTCTTCAAGATGATCCACGGATAGTGCGTTAAGCTCAACTGCCTTAGAAATACCTCCTAAGATTGAAAATTGATTCACATGAACTTTTGGGATTAATCCAGCATCTTTTCCTGCAATTAAAACTTGTTCCATTTCTTCTACTGAAAAATAATTTCTTTCACAAAATACATCTATATAGTCAGCGAGTTTTTCAGCTTTTACCTGAGGTATGATTTTATTAATTATGATGTCAATGTATCCTTGGTGATTTTCTTTATATTCTTTAGGATAAGCATGCGCTGCAAGAAGAGTAGCTTTTATTGGTATCTTAACATGTTCTTTGATTCTTTTTATTACTCTGAGCATTTTTATTTCTGACTCAATACTTAGCCCATATCCTGATTTTATTTCAAGTGCGCCAGTTCCAGCTTTGATAATTTCTTTTACCCGCTTTAAAGAGTTTTCAAACAGTGTGTCTTCATCAATTTCACTTAGGGCTTTTGCTGAATTGAGTATTCCACCCCCCTTAAGTGCGATTTCTTCATAAGTAAGTCCATTTATTCTATCTACAAACTCAGTTTCTCTTGTTTTGGCAAAAACACTATGCGTATGAGAATCGCAAAAACAAGGAAAAACAAAGCGTCCAGTTGAGTCAATAATACTAGTGGCTGTATTGTTTATGTTTTTATCAAGTTTTGACATCGCTCCGTATTCTTTAACAATGCCATTCTCAAGTAATAAATATGCATTCTCAATTATAGGCAGCTCTTTCATTTCTGCACCTTTTTTTATGTTGGGAATATTTTCCCCTGCCTGAACAAGCCCTTTAATGTTTTTAAATAATATTTTATCCAAAGTGTTTTTTTTATAAAAGTATATATTAACGAATCAAATATTCAAATAATTATTTGTTTATGTTTGTTAGTGAAAAAATTAGATTCATTTCTTATGATTAAAGACACTAATAAATACTACAATCATGACAACAATAACAATAGTTTCAGGATTGCCTCGTTCAGGAACATCCTTGATGATGCAAATCTTAAATAAATCTTCAATGCCATTGTTAATTGATGGAGTAAGAGAAAAAGATGTGAACAACCCAAAGGGTTATTTTGAGTTAGAGGCAGTTAAAAAAATTGTAAAAGACAATTCTTTTTTAAAAGAGGCTAAAGGTAAGGCAGTTAAGGTGGTTTGTCCCTTGCCTATTTATTTGGATTTAAGTTACAAATATAGGGTCGTTGTGATGAGAAGAAATATGGAAGAGATTTTGGCTTCACAAGGCAAAATGCTAAATAAAGACCAGTCTAACAGCAAGAGCACATTTTCTAAGATTTATTCCAATCATTTAGATAAAATGTATGCCTTTTTTACTAAAAATAATATTGAATATATTGATGTTTGGTATTCAGATTTGATTCAAAATTCAGATGAGGTTATAGATGGTGTTGTTAAATTTTGTAAGTTAGATAATAATTTAAAAGAGTTAAAAAATGTAATTTCACCAGATTTATATAGAAATAAAAATGAATCAAAATAAAGAATTACTTAAATATAAAATAACCCGTGCTGGTTCTCTAGGTCTGTTGGCTTTAGGTCATGTTGGATTAAATGCTTGGCGTGAAGTAAAAAATAAACAACCTAAATTGAAATCTGAACCATCTCCAAGAAAAAAAACAAAAAAGCAGTGAGAATATTATTTTTTATTTTGTCAATAACTCTTTCTTTAAATATATCCTCTCAAGTTATATATGCAGATATAGCAGATACAGTCATTGAGCCATTGGGTGGTAATTTCGAGTATGTTATGGATTTAAATGGGGATTCGATTGATGATTTTACTTTTGTTTTTAGTTCTGATACTTCTGGCTATTTGGCAGATTTTCAAATTAAAGCAAATTCTTCAGGTTTTTTGAGTGGTGTTGTTACTGCGGGTCTAGGTGAGGCAAAAAAAATGAATTGTGGTGACACTGTTTATAGCTCTTCGGTTGCTTGGCATAACCTTTCAAATGACCTGCCTGTAATTACTTATTTAAATGGTCAAAGCTTCGGTTCTCAGTTCAATGGTGGAGTGGTTGATGGTTGTATAGGTGTTTTATTTACGGATTCTTTGTTAAATATTTACTACGGATGGATTAGAATGGATGTGATGCACAGTCAATTAAAAGTTGTAATTAAAGATTATGCTTATAATCCTTTTGGAGATGAGGTTCTTGTTTGTGACACATCTAGTGTTTGTAACATGGCAACCTCAATGGTTTTAAATGTAAGTTCCGTAGATGAAACTTTTTTAGGAGCAAATGATGGCTCTGCAACTGCATCTGTAATAGGAGGTTATCCGCCTTATTCATATTTGTGGAATTCTAACAGCAATTCGGCATTTATTGATTCCTTATCTCCTGGAACATATTATGTTTCTGTTACTGATTCTATGGGCTGTGTTGTCTCTGATAGCGTTGTTGTTATGTCTGGATCTGCTCGTTTTTTCGATATTGACGAAAATAATGTTTCTATATATCCTAACCCTACTAGATCAGATTTATTTATAATTACTTCGAATCAAATTCAAGCGGGATACTTATATGGCTTAAATGGTAAATTGCTAAATGTTTTTAATTCTGATCGAATAGATATGTCATTTTATCAAAGTGGGATTTATCTATTAAAAATATACACAAATGAGGGGGTATGTTTATTTCGTGTTTTAAAAAATTAATCACTTTTCTTTTAGGTATCTTATGAAACAAAAAAAACTACTAGTTATTGGTTGGGATGCGGCTGATTGGAAGGTAATTAACCCTTTAATTCAAGATGGGAAAATGCCTGCACTCAAAAAACTGATGGAAAGAGGTGTTTTTGGAAATTTAAAAACCTTAGACCCACCCTTATCACCTATGTTATGGACCAGTATGGCAACAGGAGTTAGGCCATATAAACATGGTATTGGCGGTTTTGTTGAACCACGACCGGACGGGGAAGGATTGCGTCCCGTTTCTTCTTCCTCTAGAAAAGTTAAGGCTATTTGGAATATGTTTCATAATTACAATAAAAAAAGCAACATTGTTTCATGGTGGCCAAGTAATCCAGTCGAGCCCATTAATGGCGTGATGGTTTCAAACTTATTTCACATTGCAAATTCACCTTCTATTGAAGATTGGAAATTAGGGCCGTCTTCTGTTCATCCGGACTCTATTAAGTCTAAATTAGGTGCATTGAGAGTTCATCCTGAAGAAATGACATTAAATATGATCTCTCCTTTTATCCCAAATATTATAAAAGATAAAGACTTAAGAAAGGAAAAAAGAACCTTAGGTGTTGCAAAAGTGCTTGCGAATGCTTCAAGTGTCCATGCTATAAGTACATATTTGCAATCTGAAACAGAATGGGATTTCATGGCTGTTTATCATGATGCAATAGATCATTTCTGTCACTTGGCGATGAAATATCACCCCCCTAAGAGAGATCATATTGATCAAGAGGATTTTGATAATTTCAAATTAGTTGTTGAAGCTGCTTATCGTTTTCATGATATGATGCTGGAAAGAACTATTGATTTAATGGATGATGATACAACATTGATGTTGATTTCGGATCATGGGTTTCATTCGGATCATCAAAGACCCTTGTTTATTCCAAAAGAACCTTCTGGACCAGCTACAGAACACAGTCCATATGGTATTTTTGTGATGGCTGGGCCTGGAGTAAAAAAGGGGGGGATTAAGATATCAGGTGCCAGTATCCTTGATATTACCCCTACAATTTTATCCTTTTATAATATGCCAATAGGTAAAGATATGGATGGAAAAGTTTTGTCTTCAATTTATGAAATTCCCCAAAAAGATAAGTATATAGATTCTTGGGAAAATATACCTGGAGATTTTGGGGGTCATACAAAAGAGTCTATAGAAGATCCTTGGTCTGCTCAAGAAGCGCTTCAGCAATTGGTTGAATTGGGATATATCGAGGCTGTTGACGATAAAAAATTAGATGAAATAGAGAAGGCTAAAAGAGAAAGCAGGTACTATATGGCCAGGGGGCTTATAAATGGAGGTGATTATCAAAAAGCTATTGAAATTCTAGAGGAAATATTCGAAGAATCAAAAATAATAAGATATGGTCAGCGACTTGCTTTTGCATATTTGAGTTGTAGGCGATATTTAAAATGCCAAAATATTATAGATCAATTGAGAATTGTTGAAAAAGAAGCCTTTGAGTTAAAAACCAATGAAAAAGCTGATTTCTATTTAAATAAAGAATTTGAAGACCCCTTGTACCTTGATTATGTTGATGGATTACTTAATCTACATTTAAACAGGCCTAAAAAAGCATTGCCAAAATTGGAAAAAGTTCAAAAGAAAAGCCTTAACAATATTGAGGTTGCTTTAAATATTGCTAAAATTCATAATTTAAGAAAGAATTTTTCAGCCGCTGAAAGACAATTTATTCATGCACTTTCAATTGATGATTCAAATTCAGTTGCTCATTATGGTTTGGGCGTTTCGTTACTAAAACAAAATAAAAAAAATGAAGCAATAGATGAGTTTCTTATGGCTTTAGAGGGAAATTTTTATATGCCCAATGCTCATTTTTTTCTTGGAATTGCGTTTTACTCACAAAAATTATATAATGAATCTTG
This sequence comes from Crocinitomicaceae bacterium, assembly GCA_002696025.1. Taxonomy (GTDB): domain Bacteria; phylum Bacteroidota; class Bacteroidia; order Flavobacteriales_D; family Crocinitomicaceae; genus UBA952. The sequence continues at coordinate 1,223 of NZQU01000095.1, read as the reverse complement.
CAATGCATTTGAAGTTGCAATTAGGCTTTCCCCAGGAATGACAAAAGCTCATAATTATTTGCTTGATATATACACCTCCCATCTTCCAAATGATGAAAAAAGAGATTATCATAAAGAATTTCTTGATAAAAACATAAAAGGAGAACGCATAATTATTACAGGTTTAATTGGTTCTGGAACTGATCTTCTTGTTTCTTTTATTCAGAGTTTGGGTTTAGATATTCATTTAAAAAAACAGACTAAAAAAAATCAAAGAAATTACATACTTGATGAGGTAAAAAACTTAAATCAGGATAAATCTTTTTTATTTGATTTGAAAAAGCTTATTTATGTAAACCCTCAATATTTAAGTTTTTTGCCCTCTGATTACAACTACAAGGTTTTATGGGTTCAACAGGATTTGGATGAAGTTTTAAAAAGTGATTATAAAATTCTTGGTAAAAAGTTGCCAAATGATACAATTCCAATAAAGCAGTTAAATGCAATAGAAAAAAATCAAGAAAAGATACTTGATTGGTTTGAGATTAATCCTTTAATTCATTTATTTAAAATTGATTTTTCAGAGCTTATTGATCCTGATAAAGAGTTGGAGTTAGGCATTTTGGATTTTTTAAATCCGGAAGTGTGATTTTTTTTTGTAATTTAGAGAAATATTTAATTCAAATACTTTCATATGAAAAAAGACGACATTGTTAAAGACAAGATTAAAAAATATTCTGTTTTAGCCGGGGCTGTGTTGGCTGGTGGGGCTGTAAATGCCCAAATTCAGTATACAGATATTGATCCGGATATAGTAGTTGATCCTTCAAACTCTCCATATACTCTTGATTTAAATGGGGACTCTGTTGATGATATTGAATTTACTGTAAGCGCAACTTCTGGTGCAGGTTCTTCATCTTACATGGGAATTCCTTTTACATATACATACGCTGTTCAATATGCTATAGCAGGTATGAATAATGGCGGTTTGGCAGGGGTTAACTCTGTTACTTCATCGGGTAGCACCTTTGCTGTAGACGCTCATGATTTTGGGGCTGAAATAGGCGCAGCCGATGATTTTTCTTCTAGTGGTGCTTTGGGCGTTGTTGGAAATGTGAATGTTCCTGCTTTTGGTATTAATCAGGAAATTAATGATGGTGCGTTTTTAAATTCGACTGGAGGTACTGTTGGGGAAAAGTACCTAGGGTATTCATTGTCAGGAGCTTCTGGAACCAATTATGGTT
>NZQU01000094.1 GCA_002696025.1 Crocinitomicaceae bacterium | reverse complement strand
GTTACAAATGAAGTTTGAGCAGCAGAAGTACCTGCAGTACTAATTACAACCCCATTTCCTGTAGCTCCAGCAGAAGCATGAATGGTTGCATAACACATATCTCCAGTGACAACTGGGTAAGGCGTTCCAAATAAAAACGGAATTGTTTTAACAGATCCAAGATCTGATGACTCAACGTTTTGGTAATCTGATTCGCTTGCATAAACAAAATCACCACCAACAACATCATAAACCCATAATTTCACAATGTATTCTGCTCCTACTTCGGCAGAATTATGAAAGCGAACATCAATAGCTCCAATATCTCCATTTGCAAAAATGTCAAATACGTTTCCTGTTTCAAATTCAGAACTATTCTGTCCTGGGTCAGCTAATCCATCAGGTGTGCCATTGTCTCTTGCATATATGTAATCTGTAACCTCAAAACTTACATCATCTAGTACATTGTTTGTTGGAATGTCATCTGTTGAGTCTGAACTAATTGTTCTTGTTGCATTGTAAGTTCCAGTTGCTGAGGGGACAAAAGAAGGTGCGGCAACTAAAAATGCAGTATCTAAAGGAGCAAGAGAAGCGACTACTCCTTGAGAAGTAGTTTGTCCAGAATTGATATCTATATCTAAAGTTACATTTGATTGATTGTTCATCCCTTCATTTACTACATCAGCAGTAAATTCAACATTAGTAATCTGAGAATTTGCAACCTTATAGTATGGCATAACAGGCCCCCATCCGCCAACAGATCCCCATGAATCACTAGCTAAATTAAGATCATTATCTGGCATTGATGTGATTTTAATATCATCAAGGTACCATCCGTAAGTCACCCAAACATTTGGATTTGATGCAGACCCTGGGAAGTTGGTAGTCCAAGAGAACCTTAAATAAAAAGGTTGAGGGTTTGCTCCTAATATACCCGATAAGTTAACACTTTTGGTCATAGGATTTGCATAAGGAGAACCTCCAGATGACGAAAGAACAGGTTGATCTAAATTGTCATCAATGGTAACATAAGTAATGTTGTCATAACTTATTTGAACTTCTTGTAAATCATTAAATCTTGCTCCATATTGTTCAAATTCTAAAATAGCCATATTTGAACCACCAAGTGCGGTTAAGTCAATAGGGTTGGCCGTAGTTAAAGTGTAAATAACGCCTAATTGTTGTGTTGCAGGGTTTACTGTAGGGTTTCCATTAACCAATTCAGCATAGTTTCCTCCTGAAGTAGATGTAATGCCTCCTGTTGACCACCAGCCCTCACTTGTTGAATTTATATTCCAACCAAAGTCAACTCCTGATTGACCATCATTGTCAATAACCCACAAAGTTGTATCGTCAAAATCATCTGACCACAAAACCTGACCAAGGCCTTTAACGTTATTTAAGTTTGACTTGTCATTGCAATCAAGTTCATAATCATTAAGTATGCATGGAAGCGCAATGTTTTTTTGTGCCCAACCATTGATTGTTAAGCAGATTAGAGAAGTAAAAAGTAAAATGTTTTCATAGTATTATTTTATAAGGTCTAAATTTAGGGAAAATTTATTTTAAAAAGAACTTTGATCCTTAAGAAATGGCAGCTTAGATCTTAACAATTTTAATGTTTCAAGGCTTATTGTTTTAGTAAGCACCAATTCTTCATTTTTATTTGAGCAAATAATTTCTCCATTTGCATCACAAATTAGACTATCTCCAGAATGATTTAAGTTGTTTTTATCAATACCAACCCTATTAACTCCTGCAACAAAAGATTGATTTTCAATTGCTCTTGAAATGAGTAGTGACTTCCAATGACTGCTTCTTTTTTCAGGCCAGTTTGCGACATAAATCATGAGGTCATAATTTGGAGCGCCATCAACACCAATACTATTAAGAGAAATTAATGGGAATCGAAGATCATAGCAGATTTGCAAATTGATCTTCCAACCTAAATATTCAACAATCTTTGCTTTTTGTCCGGCTTTAAAAAAAAGATGCTCATCTGCCATTCCAAAACTTTTTCTTTTATCGTAATATTCAATTCTACCAGAAGGAAAAACAAAAACACCCCTGTTATAAAAGTCATCTCCATCTCTAATGATTAAACTTGTATAAAAAGCGGCATTTTTTTTTGACGACCATTTTTTTAGCCATTTTAAACCTATAGAATTATCCATTTCTTCGGCAAGATGTTTAACATTCATGCTAAATCCAGTATGAAACATTTCTGGAAGAACAATAAGCTGGCTTTTGTTAATTGAATTTAAAAAAAACTCATATTTAGAAAAGTTGTGTTCTTTGCTTTCCCATTTTTGATTGATTTGAATTAATGAAATGGTTAAATCTTGCATAACAATTTTGTTGCATTAATTAATGTTGCATCGTCTTTAGCAAAGCAAAAACGAATCATTTTTTGGTCATCCATATTTTTATAAAATCCAGATACCGGTATTGCCGCCACATTGTGTTCTTTGATTAGATATTCCACAAACTTAGCATCACTCTCATTAGATATTTTTGAATAACATGCTAGTTGAAAATAAGTGCCATCACAAGGCATTAAGCTAAATCTTGAATTTTTCATTTTAGAAGAAAATAAATCCCTCTTTTTTTGATACATATCTTTTATATCAATTGTGTTTATTTTTTTTAAATAGGAATTAAGTGCATGCTGAGCTACGCTGTTAACTGCAAAAACAAGATACTGATGAACCTTAAGTATTTCTTTCATGATTTCATCTGAGGCAACAAGGTATCCAATTTTCCAGCCTGTAATGTGTAGTGTCTTTCCAAAAGAAGAAACAGAGATGCATTTTTCAAATAGATTTTTTCTTTGATGAACGGAGATGTGCTTTTTTTCAAAACTAATAAATTCATATACTTCATCTGAAAGAACAAGTGAGTTTGGAAACTTATTCATGATCTCTTCCAGCTTTTCAAAATCAGATAGATCCCAGTTTCTTCCTGATGGATTGTGAGGCGTGTTAATAATAATCATTCTTGTTTTAGAATTAAATGCCTCTTCAATTTTATCCCAATCCGGTAAAAATGAGTTATTTAATTTAATTCGAATTGGTTTTGCTCCACAAAGTAAAACAGGAACCTCATAGCAGTCATAACTTGGGTCTAAAATAATAACTTCATCTTCTTTCTTCACCAAAGCCTGAATACAGGTATAAATTCCTTGAGTTGCACCGGCTGTTATTAATATGTTTTTGACCTTAAGGCTTCGATTATATTGATTTAAGATGATGTGTTTAATTTTTTCTCTAAGTTGTTCAAGACCTTGCATCGGACAGTATTGATGAGTGTCTTTTTTTGAGACTTCATTAATAGTATTAATTAAAGTTGAATCTACAGGGAAATTTGGGAAGCCCTGAGCTAAATTTATAGCATTGTGTTCTTTTGCCATTTTAGAGACAACAGTAAAAATAGAAGTACCAACACCCGGGAGTTTACTTTTATTCATTTAGATGGATTTAAATACGTTTATTTTTTAATCTCATTAATAAGATAATCTATAATTGGATCTGTATTGTTTATGTGGTCATTAATATCTGGTGCAATATAGATATCTGGGCGAATAGGTATTTCTGAATAAACAAAGTTTTTTGTTAAGTTGTTTCTTATGGTTGAAATTACAACAGCTAATTTCGTGTTTTTTAAATATGTAATTCTTGGATTTCCCCATGTACCTGTATAAGGGCCCATGCATGGCTCACCTAGAACTAAGCCGCGATTACTTTTCATAAACCATGAGGCAAAATCAACACTTGCAGAAATTGACATCCCATTAATTGCCAAATAACAAGATCCTTTGAACTTTATCTTTTCATTATATGAATAGTTATTCAATTCATGTAAGGTGTCAATATGACCAAAATCGGAGTTTAAAAAATTACAGTCAGCTTTCAATGTTGGGTCTTTTTCGTACTTGCATTTAAATTGTAAAATCATTTTTTGGAAATAAGAAAGGTTTGTGTAATCATCCAAAAAGCTCCTTTTAGCAATAATGTTTTTGTATCTTGGCACATCTGTTGTGTCGATATATTTCATGATCGCATCAACATAATAAAAGTAACCACCGGGATTGTTTCTTAAATCAATTAAAACATTTTTGACATTTTCTTTTTTGACTCGGATGAAAAAATCATGAATGTTTTTTTCGTATTCTTTTNTTTTGTTAGGTGAAAAAGTACNAATAGACAAAANACCAAGAGGTTGAGAGTCATTGCTGATTTTTACAAAAGAATATTNGGTCTCAGGCGGNTCACCCCATGTGTTTTTTTTAAAATAACGCCTTCGTTCTTTAGGAGATAAAGTTGGAAGTGAAGTTGTAAGNGTGTCTCCATTTAAATTTATATGNTTTACACTTACGGAGTCAGATTTGTCAAAATCATGGCATAAATTAAATATAAAGCCCATCAAATAGGTTGCGTAATGGCTTTTTGCATTTTTAGAGTCTCCTTCATTTATGGCAAAAATTAAAGAAAGTTTGTGAAGGCTATCTGCAGTTAAATTATGGATTTTAATGACTTCATGATTTCTTGGAATAACATTATCAATGAAGTTTTCAGTATAAAATTTAGGGCCAATTTTTTTTAATAAAAAAGGAAAAAGTCGATGTCTTTTTTTAAACTCCCAAAGTGTTAAGTCAGGGTCAAGGGATGTGTGAGAGTCTTTTAAAAGACTTAACCAAGATGCAGCGATTTTGCTGAATTCAAAAAAAGTTTTGGGCGTTTCACACTGTTTAAGTGCTTGTAAATATTGTTTGTCCCATTGTTCTTTTGAGCAAAAAACAAATGGATTGGGATGTGCAAGTAAAACTTTTTTATAAAGTTCCTCCAAGTCTTCTTGCATAAGCTCAGGGCATATTTTACTAGTATTAATCTTCGTTTTTTTGTTTTTAAGCGAAAACTTATTAGAACAAGAAAAATCCTGAGCATAAAAAAAACATGGGAAACATAAAACAATAAATATGAAAAAAAAAGAAGGCCTACTTTTTGCCAATTTAAACATAGCCTTTTTCCTTAGCCCAGCTACTAAGTTGAGCAGCATTCGGCATGTCAAGTTTTTTAAGAATGTTGTGTCGGTGAGTTTCAACTGTTCTGTGAGAAATAAAAAGCTGTTCCGCAATTTCTTTGGAAGTGAATCCTTTGGAAATTAACTTAACAATTTCTATTTCTTTCATTGTTAATTCTTTCTTGGTGTCACCTGATTGCACATTAAGAAGAGAAGTGAAATATCGATCTTTAATATCAGATCCAATAATGGTTTCTCCCTTGTAAACACTATGAATGGCTTCAATCAGTTCTGTTTTGTTAGTGTTTTTTGTTAAATACCCTTTAGCTCCGATCGATAAAAACTTTTTAACATATGTAATATCATCATGAAGAGATAGACCTATAACTCTTGTTTTAGGCATGCTGTCATTTATTTTCTCGGTTGCATCAAAACCAGAACCCGCACCAAGATTAATGTCCATTAATACTATATCCGGCTTATATGAATGCGCCATTGAATAAGCATCATCCACATTATCTGCAAGCCCAACCACTTGAATGTTTGGCGCATCTTTAAGTAAAGACGACCATGCCTCACCAATTAATTTATGGTCATCTACGATAAGAACTTTAATTATTGAATCCATATTTTATTCGAAAATAAGGAATTTATGCGTTCAATGCTTCAGCTCCACCAACAATTTCTAAAATTTCATTGGTAATTGCAGCTTGTCTCGCTTTATTATAGCTTAATTTCAAATCTTTTTGCAATTCTGAAGCATTATCAGTTGCCTTATGCATTGCGGTCATTCTTGCACCATGTTCGGCAGCGTGTGAGTCAAGCAATGACTTGAAAAGTTGGATTTTCAGAGATTTAGGAACCAATTCAGTAACAATTTCTTCTTTTGTAGGCTCAAATAAATAATCGCTATTTGCCCCAGAAGTTTCTTCAGGAGGTAATATGGGTAGGAGCTGCTCAACTTCAATTGATTGAGTAGCGGCATTTACAAATCTGTTGTAAACAATTTCTACTTTGTCAAATTCTCCACTGCTAAATAGATCCATTAAATTTTGTGCTATTGTAGCAGTATTTTCAAAGGATAAAGCTGAAAAAATGTCTTCAACAGGGTCAATGGTGTCATTTGAATAATAATAATCTCCCTTTTTTAAAACATCTTTTATTTTTTTTCCAAGACAAACAACCTTTACAGAACTATTGCCATTTTCGTATTCTTTGGCTAAAGTATTTACTCTTTTTATAATGTTGTTATTAAAACCACCACAAAGTCCTCTGTTTGATGTTATTCCGATAATCAAAACCTTGTTAAGCTCACGTTGTTCAGAATAGGCATTTTCAGACATATCGAGCGTAGCACTTAGATTCTTTAAAATATCTTGCAGCTTTTCTGAGTATGGACGCATTTGAGTAACGGCATCTTGCGCTCTTTTTAATTTTGCAGCAGAAACCATTTTCATAGCAGATGTTATCTGCATAGTTGAAGTTACAGAGGTGATACGGTTTCTAATTTCCTTTAAGTTAGCCATAACAAAATTTTAAATACAACAAATATCTTTTAATACTTATCAGCTAAATCTAAAGCAACCTTTTTAAGAACACTTGTTTCAGCATCAGTATATTTACCTGATTTTAATGCCGTTAGTGTATCGCTATGACTGTTTTCTAATATCGAAAGGTATTCATTTTCAAATTCTTTAACTTTATTAAGAGGAACTTTTTGCATTAGTCCATTAGTTCCAACATAAATTATAGCAATTTGTTTTTCTACCGGAAATGGGTCTCCTTCTTTTTGTTTAAGAATTTCAACATTTCTAGATCCTTTATCTAGTACAGCTTTTGTAGCAGCGTCAAGATCAGATCCAAACTTAGAAAATGCTTCTAGCTCTCTATATTGAGCTTGGTCAAGCTTTAATGTTCCTGAAACTTTTTTCATTGACTTAATTTGTGCTGAACCACCAACTCTTGATACAGAGATACCAACATTAATGGCTGGTCTAATTCCAGAGTTAAATAAATCAGCCTCAAGGAATATTTGACCATCAGTAATTGAAATCACATTGGTAGGAATATAAGCAGAAACGTCACCAGCTTGAGTTTCAATTATAGGAAGAGCTGTAAGAGACCCACCTCCTTTCACTTTGTCTTTAAGTGA
>NZQU01000093.1 GCA_002696025.1 Crocinitomicaceae bacterium | reverse complement strand
TGAACATGATTGATTTAACCACGCTTGAAGGAAAAGATTCCCCAGGAAAAGTTATTCAAATGTGTTACAAAGCAGCACATGTTCATGATCAATTCCCAGATCTTCCACCAGTGGCAGCTGTTTGTGTATATCCATCAATGGTTCACGTGGCTAAAAAAGCGCTTAAAAATACCGGTATACAAATTGCCTCTGTTTCAACAGCTTTTCCGAGTGGGCAAGCACCACATGACATTAAAATTAGAGATACAAAATTCGCAGTTGATCAGGGGGCAACAGAAATAGATATGGTTATTTCAAGGGGTAAATTTCTTGAAGGAGAATACAATTTTGTTTATGATGAAATAGCTTCAATAAAAGAAGCTTGTGGCAAAGCAAGATTGAAAGTAATTTTGGAAACTGGGGAGCTTTCAACTCTTGACAATGTTCGATTGGCAAGTGATATTGCAATTTTGGCAGGAGCAGATTTCATAAAAACTTCTACAGGTAAAATTCAACCTGCTGCAACTATGCAGGTTACTTATACAATGTTAATGGCGATTAAAGATTATTATGATAAAACCGGAATCATGATTGGAATGAAACCTGCGGGCGGAATTTCCAATGCAAAACTGGCATTGCATTATTTAATTATGGTCAAAGAAGTTCTTGGAGACGATTGGCTAACCAATAAGTGGTTTAGATTTGGGGCCAGTAGTTTGGCAAATGACTTGTTAATGCAAATTCTTAAAACGGAAACCGGTGTATACCAATCGGCTGATTACTTTACAATTGATTAAAATGGCAAAAAAGACTAACAAAAACACTTGGGAATTGGCTCCAGCACCTGAAAGTTCGGGACATATTGATTTGAAAAAACAATATGAGCTATTTATTGATGGAAGATGGGTTGCTCCAAAAAAGAAAAAATACTTTGCAACTACAAATCCAGCAAATGAGAAAAAAATCGCCAATATTGCTTATGCGGATGAGTCTGATGTTGATTTAGCGGTTGCCGCTGCCAGAAAAGCATTTGATGGTGTTTGGTCCAAAATAGCGCCATCGGAAAGAGCGAAATATATATATAGAATTGCTCGCATAATGCAGGAAAGGTCTAGAGAGCTTGCTGTTATCGAAACAATGGATGGCGGAAAACCCATTCGTGAATCCCGAGATGTAGATGTGCCTCTTGCTGCCAATCATTTTTTTTACAACGCGGGTTGGGCAGATAAGTTGGAATATGCTTTTCCAACCAAGCGAGCTGAGCCATTGGGTGTTGCAGGTCAAATAATACCTTGGAACTTTCCATTGCTAATGGCAGCATGGAAAATTGCACCAGCTTTAGCGGCAGGAAATACGGTTGTATTAAAGCCAGCAGAAACGACATCTTTAACAGCTCTTAAATTAGCAGAGATAATAGAGGAGGCGGGTTTGCCTCCAGGAGTTGTTAACATAGTAACTGGTCATGGAGATACCGGGGCGGCAATTGTAAATCATCCAGATGTCAATAAAGTGGCATTTACAGGTTCAACAGGGGTTGGTAAAATCATTCAAAATGCAATTGCAGGAACAAATAAAAAAGCGACATTGGAATTGGGAGGAAAGTCTGCGAATATAATTTTTGCCGACGCACCAATAGACCAAGCTGTTGAAGGAATTGTAAATGGTATTTTTTTCAATCAAGGACATGTTTGCTGTGCTGGCTCAAGATTATTTGTTCAGGAGTCTGTTGCAGAATTGGTAATAAAAAAATTAAAAGACAGGATTGGAACTTTAATTGTTGGCGATCCTATGGACAAGAACACTGATATTGGAGCTATTAATTCAAAAGAGCAATTAGGAATTATTAATAAATATATTAAGATTGGAAACGAAGAAGGAGCAGAGATGTATCAGCCTTCATGCAATGTTCCTTCTAAGGGATATTTTTGCCCACCCACATTGTTTACAAATGTTGCGCAATCAAGTAGAATTGTTCAGGAAGAAATTTTTGGTCCCGTATTGGCCATTCAGACCTTTAGAACAATTGATGAAGTAATTCAAAAAGCCAATAATACGCCTTATGGATTGGCTGCTGGAGTATGGACGGATAAAGGCTCTAGAATTTTTAATTTAACAACAAAATTAAGAGCAGGGGTTATTTGGGCAAATACCTATAATAAATTCGACCCGACATCACCTTTTGGGGGTTATAAAGAAAGTGGATTTGGAAGAGAGGGAGGGCTTCACGGTCTTTCTGCTTATGTAAAATTAGTTTAATATGAAGCGATTAGTGATTCAAAAAACATATAAAATATATATTGGTGGTAAATTCCCAAGAACGGAATCAGGGCGATATTATAAATTAGAGTCTAATGATGGGTCTGCCATTGCGAATGTTTGTTTGGGCTCAAGAAAAGACGTTAGAAATTCTGTTGTAGCAGCAAGAAAGGCTGTTGGTGGTTGGTCTGGCAAAACAGCATTTAATAGATCTCAAATTTTATATAGAATTGCTGAAATGATGGAGGGCAGAAGCGAGCAGTTTATAGAAGAATTAATTGCCCAAGGATTTCCTAAGTCAAGAGCAAGAGAAGAAGTTAAAGAGTCGATTGATCGTGTTGTTTATTACGCAGGATGGTGTGATAAATATGTTCAAGTATTAGGGTCTGTTAACCCTGTAGCCTCCTCTCATTTTAATTTCTCTGTCCATGAGCCTATGGGTGTTGTTGGTGTTGTCCCTCAAGAAAACAGTCCTCTTTTGGCCTTGGTTTCTCTTCTTATGCCATGTATTGCTGGAGGAAACACCGCTGTAGTTTTAGCTTCAGAAAAATATCCTCTATCAGCAATAACTCTTGCAGAAGTCATTAATTCTTCAGATGTTCCTGGTGGAGTGGTTAATATTATAACGGGAAAATTAACCGAACTTTTAAAGCCATTATCATCTCATATGGACGTTAATGGGATTGTTGGTTCTGGTCTAGATGAAGAAAACAAAATGCTAATTCAAAAGGAATCTGTTGCTAATTTAAAAAGAGTATTTATTTATAATCAAGATTGGCAAAATGAAGAAGGAAAGGGGCTGTATTATATAGCTGACCTTCAGGAGGTCAAAACAACTTGGCACCCAATTGAAAACATAGGTGGCGCTTCAAGTTCCTATTAGAAAATTAAGATAAAAAAATAAAGCGTTTGTTTCTTAGCATTTCGTATCTTAGCGCCCCAATATTAGGGCATGGGAAAAGTAAGAAAAAAAGACGCATTAGATTATCATTCAACAGGCAGACCTGGTAAAATAGAGGTTGTACCAACCAAACCATACGCATCACAATTAGATCTTTCATTGGCTTATTCTCCTGGTGTAGCAGAGCCATGTTTGAAAATTGCGGAAAATAAAGATGATGCTTATAAATATACAAGTAAGTCCAATTTAGTTGCAGTAATTACAAATGGAACGGCTGTTCTAGGCCTTGGTGATATTGGCCCTGACGCATCAAAGCCTGTTATGGAAGGGAAGGGCTTGTTGTTTAAAATTTTTGCAGATATAGACGTTTTTGATATAGAAATTGATGCAAAGGATCCAGAAAAATTTATTGAAACTGTTAAGTCAATAGCACCAACTTTCGGAGGAATTAACTTGGAAGACATTAAAGCCCCTGAAGCATTTTTAATTGAGGAAAGGCTTAAAGAAGAGCTAGACATCCCTGTAATGCATGATGATCAACATGGAACAGCAATTATATCTTCAGCGGCACTTTTAAATGCTTTAGAACTTGCCGAAAAAAAAATTGATAAAGTTAAAATTGTTATTTCAGGTGCTGGCCCTTCTGCATTATCATGTGCGAGTTTGTACTTGTCTCTTGGGGCAAAAAAGAAAAATATTTATATGTATGATTCTAAAGGTCTTTTAACTAATAAAAGAGAATCTCTAGATCATAATAAAAAGGTTTTTGCAGTTCATTCAAGTGATGTTTCATTTGCAGATTCTTTTAAAGATGCAGATGTATTTTTAGGTTTATCTAGAGGTGGACTTGTGCAAAAAGAAATGATAGGTGTAATGGCTAAAAATCCAATTGTTTTTGCTTTGGCAAACCCTGATCCAGAGATTTCTTACAAAGACGCCACTTCAGTTAGAGATGATATTTTAATGGCTACTGGGCGTTCTGATCACCCCAACCAAGTTAATAATGTATTGGGCTTCCCATTTATTTTTAGAGGCGCTTTGGATGTTAGAGCTACGATTATTAATGAGGAAATGAAGCTTGCGGCCGTGCATGCTATTGCGGGTCTTGCAAAAGAACAAATTCCTGAAGAAGTAATTGAGGCATATGGAGAAAAAAACCTTTCGTTTGGAAGGAATCAATTTATTCCAAAGCCACTAGACCCTAGATTGGTTTATTTTGTAGCTCCTGCTGTTGCCAAGGCGGCTATTCAATCTGGTGTTGCAAGAGAGCCCATTACAAACTGGGATCAATATGAGGGGCAGTTAAAAAAACGCCTTGGTTTAGATAATAAACTAATTAGAAATATCACCACAAAGGCACAAGGCAATCCCAAAAGAGTTGTTTTTCCTGAGGGAGATAATGTTAAAATTTTAAAAGCAGCCCAAGTTGCCTATGATGAGGGAGTTGCTTTTCCAATTCTTTTAGGTAGAGAGTCTAAAATCAAAAAATTGATTGAGGAATATGGTATTGAATTGCCTGAGGTAACAATTTTAGATCCAAAATCAGAGGAGGAAGAAGAACGTCGCTATAAATATGGACGGGCATTTTTTGACTTTAGAAAAAGAAAAGGTTTTACTGAGTTTGAATCAATTCAAATCATGCGTGAAAGAAATTATTTTGGCGCCATGATGGTGAATGAAGGAGACGCTGATACAATGATAACAGGTCTCACAAAAAATTATAGATCAGCTCTTAAGCCTGTTCTTCAAACCATTGGTTTAAAAGAAGGGGTTAATGTCGCAGCTGGTATGTACATCTTAATTACCAAAAAGGGGCCAATGTTTCTTGCTGATACAACTGTTAACAGAAATCCCAATGCAGAGGAAATAGCAGAAATAACAATGAATGTAGCCAAGACAATTAAAAAGATGAGGGTTACCCCGATTATTTCTTTGTTGAGTTATTCAAATTTCGGGTCTTCTCCAGGAAAAGATCCTCAAAAAATGGCTAAAGCAATTAGTATTCTTCACGAAAAAAATCCAGAGTTAATTGTTGATGGAGAAATGCAAGCCAATGTTGCTCTAAACAAAGAGCTTTTGAATGAAAAGTTTCCTTTTTCAACTCTTGTAAATAAACAAGCAAACACCTTAATATTTCCAAACTTATCATCCGGAAATATTTCATATAAATTGATGCAACAAATTACTGATGGAGATGCAATTGGCCCAATTTTAATTGGCCTAAATAAATCTGTGCATGTGTTGCAGTTGGGCTGCTCAGTAAGAGAAATTATAAACATGGTAAAAGTTGCTGTAATTGAAGCAAAGTAAAAATTATGATAGGAAGACTAAACGGAAAATTAATTGAAAAAAACCCTACAGATCTTTTAATAGAATGTGGTGGTGTAGGATATGAAGTGAAAATCTCTTTAAATACTTTTACTTCTTTATCTGATAATGAGAGCATTTGTATATATACAAAGTTGATTGTTAGAGAAGATGCACAAATTTTATATGGTTTTAATAGCAAAGAGGAGAGAGAAATGTTCAATCAGTTAATTAGTGTTTCGGGTATTGGGCCTAATACAGCAATGATTATGCTATCCTCTTTAACCCCAACAGAAATTGCTCACGCAATACAAAGTGAAAATGTCACTTTAATTCAAAGCGTTAAAGGAATTGGAGCTAAAACAGCTCAAAGAGTAATTGTTGATTTGAAAGGAAAATCAATGATTGTTGAATCAAGTGTTGAAAATATCACAGAAAAAAGCAATACAATTCATTTTGATGCGTTATCAGCCTTAGTCTCTCTTGGATTTGACAAACGAGCAGCAGAAAAAGCATTAAATAAAGCAAATGTTGAAAATGCAACTTTGGAAAGTTTAATAAAAGAGGCCTTGAAAGTGTTATAAAAAGTGAGTTGTATTAATAAGTATATTTTTCCAAGTCTTTGGGCTATTATATTGTTTTGCATAACAATAAGTAGTTCTGCATTTATATTTGCCCAAGATAGCACACTAATATACCCTATTACACCAACTTTTGATCCAACATCAAATACACCTCAAAGTTTTGATTTGGGTGATCCGTCTTCCATGACACAAACCATTGTTTATGATCCGATAACAGGGCGATATATTTTTACGGAAACTCTTGGTAATGGATTGAATTATCGAAATCCCTCAATGATGACTCTTGAGGAGTATCTTGAGTACGAAAGAAAAACGAGTATTGCAGAGAACTGGCAAGATAAAATAGAGGAGCAAACAGAAGAAGGGCGTCCATTTGAATTACCTATAAAAGTTGGTGGTAAAGCATTTAAAAACTTTTTTGGATCAGATCAAATTACAATTCGCCCTCAGGGGTCTGTAGAGATTTCATTTGGGTTAAATGCATCAAGGTATGACAATCCTATTTTACCATTAGCGCAAAGAAAAATAACTCGGTTTGATTTCCAACAGCAAATTCAAATGAATTTGGTAGGACAAATTGGAACCAAATTAAAAATTGGAACAAGTTATAATACTCAAGCGGCATTTGATTTTGATAACATTTCAAAATTAGAGCACACTGGAGATGAGGATCAAATTCTACAAAAAATAGCCTTAGGTAATGTAGCGTTAGACCTTCCCACATCTTTAATTCAGGGTTCACAAACTTTATTTGGAGCCAAAACACAGTTGAAATTTGGTAGAGCCACTGTAGATTTAATTGCAGCCTCATCCAAAGGGAAAAGACAAGAAATTAATATTACAGGGAAAGCTCAAATTCAAGAGTTTCAATTAGGGGCTGATAATTATGAGGCAAATAGACATTATTTTTTAAATCTATATCATCATCAACATTATGATGAGGCAATGTCAACTCTTCCCGTCATTAGTTCTACTGCTTATATAACTAGAATTGAGGTTTGGCTCACCAACAGGACCAATAATACAGAAAACACAAGAAATGTAATTGCATTTTCTGATATAGGAGAGTCAAAACAAGAAAATTGTCAGGGAGATCCTGGTGGATATTCTTCTTTAGATTTGCCAGATAATTCGTCAAATAATTTATATGAGTGGGCATCCAATCAACCCTTGGTTCGATCCTTTTCAAATTCTGTGAGTGTCTTAAGTTCTCAGGTGACCGCTCCGGGGCCCTTCAATCAAGCGGTTCATTATGAAAAAGTTGAAAACGCGCGAAAATTATCTGAACAAGAGTTTTCTTATAATGCTCTATTAGGTACAATTTCTTTGAACTCTCCATTAAATAATGATGAGGTTTTGGCTGTAGCATATGAATATACATATCAAGGGCAAACCTATCAGGTGGGAGAGCTTTCAACAGATGGGGCTGTCGGTCAAGAGGCCTTGATTTTAAAACTATTGAAACCAACCATTACAAACCCTAATAATAAAATATGGGATTTGATGATGAAAAATGTATATTCTATTGGTGCTTATCAGGTTTCTCAAGATGGCTTTAGATTGGATTTACTTTATAACAATCCTGAGACATCTATTTTGGTTCCCTTTTTCCCTTTAAACGGTGTTGATGATCAACAATTGGTAACGCTCTTAGATATGGATAAAATCAATCAAAACAACCAGCCTTTTTCAGATGGTGTTTTTGATTTTGCACCATTAAATTTCGAAGGCAATAAAGTCCAGAATGGAGGAACCATAAACACAAGAAATGGGCGTGTTTATTTTTCAACTGTAGCGCCTTTTGGCAAGACATTGGAAAAGAAATTACAAGCGGCCGGCATTCCTCAGGTAACTATCGATAAGGTTATTTATCAAGAACTTTATGACTCAACAAAAACAGCCGCTCAACAGATTCCTTCTAAAAANAGGTTTGTTTTTAAAGGNGAATATCAATCTTCAATTTCNTCTGACATCCCATTAAATGCATTAAATGTACCTGAAGGAGCAGTTTCTGTTACAGCAGGTGGAATTAAGCTAACCGAAGGTGTTGATTATACTGTTGACTATAATCTAGGGCGTGTTAAAATATTGAATTCAGGGATTTTAGAATCAAATACGCCTATAAAAATCTCAATAGAAAGCAATTCTGTTTTTGGCTTTCAGGCCAGATCCATGATTGGAGGGCGGTATAGTTATCGATTTAGTGATAAGTTCAATGTTGGTGCAACATGGATAAGAATGATGGAGCGTCCAGTTACTCAAAAAGTAGATTTTGGTAGTGAACCCTTTAAAAATAATATAATAGGAGCAGATCTTGCTTTTAATGTTGAGGTTCCATTTTTAACCAAATTAGTGGATTTGTTACCTGTAATATCTACAAATCAAAAGTCAATGATTTCATTTACTGGTGAAGTGGCACATTTAATCCCTGGACAACCTCGAGCGATAAATAAAGAAGGAACATCTTATGTTGATGACTTCGAAGCTTCTCAAAGCTCTATTGATTTAAAATCAATTACTTCTTGGCGTTTGGCATCAATTCCTCAAGGTCAGCCATCAATGTTTCCAGAAGCAACAAATAAAGATCTTTCAGCTGGATATGGAAGAGCAAAAACGTCTTGGTATCTTATTGACCCTGTTTTTTATCAAAGCAATTCATTAACGCCTCAACATATTGCTCAAAATCCTCAAATGCTTGCAGATAGTAGAATGAGGTTGGTGAATCAAACAGATGTATTCCCTAATCTACAACAGGGCATTGGAGCCATACCCAATATATCAGTACTCGATTTGGCTTATTACCCAAAAGAAAGAGGAATGTATAATTATGAGAAATCATCAAATATGAATGATGATGGAACATTTACTAACCCAACAGAGCGTTGGGGCGGCATTATGAGGGCCTTAACCACAAATGACTTTGAGTTAACCAATATTGAATTTATCCAGTTTTGGATATTAAATCCATTTAATGATGACGCTGAAAATGTGGATACAAACTCTATGCACAATGGTGGTGATTTGTACTTTAATTTAGGAAATATTTCTGAAGACATCTTGCCTGATTCAAGAAAGAGTTATGAAAATGGTCTGCCTTCAACAGGAGTTCCTGTTACTGACAATCTTGATACAACTGATTGGGCTCGAATATCAACAGAGCAGGTTGTTGTTAATGCTTTTGATACGGATCCAGACTCGAGATTAAATCAAGATATAGGATTGGACGGTTGGAACAATGCGGATGAGCAGATTTGGTTTGCAGATTATGTTTCTTGGGTTCAAAACAATCCCAACTTGTTGCCTGATGTTAAAGCCAGAATGGTGGCTGACCCATCAGGAGATGATTATAATTATTATTTAGATGACAATTATGATTCGGATCAGCTTGATATTTTAACACGGTATAAAAAATACAATGGAATGGAGGGAAACTCTCCGACCACTGAAATGTCGGACACGGCAAATGCAGATGGATATCCTACTCAAGGTACAAATGCCCCAGATATAGAAGATATAAACCAGGACAATAACCTGTCGGAAACTGAAAGTTATTTTCAGTATCGAATTAGCCTTCGTCCCAATGACATGCAGGTTGGAAAAAACTATATCACCAATAAACAAGTTTATCAAAATGGGAATAAAACAGAAGAATGGTATCAGTTTAAAGTTCCCATTAGAGAATACCAAAAAAAGGTGAATGGAATTCAGGATTTTAGATCCATACGATTTATGCGAATGTTTTTAAATGATTTCGATGAAGAGGTTGTATTACGATTTGCTCGATTGGAACTAATAAGGGGTGAATGGAGAAGATATTTTGATGATTTAACAAGTCCTGGATTAAGTGTTCAGGTTGACCCAAATTTAACAACCTTTAATATTGGCGCCGTTAATGTTGAAGAAAACGATCAACGAGAACCAGTTAAATATGAAGTGCCTCCTGGTATTTTAAGAGAGGTTGATCCGTCTCAAACATTTCAGCGTCAGCTTAATGAGCAATCATTATCTCTAGAAGTATGTGGTCTTCAAGATGGAGATGCAAGAGCAGCTTATAAAAACGTTCAGTTTGATGTCAGAACCTATAAAAAACTTAAAATGTTTGTTCATGCTGAAGAGGTTTTGCCAGAGCTTCCTTTAGATAATAAAGACATTACTTTATTTGTTCGTTTGGGGACAGACTTTGTTGAAAATTATTATGAATATGAACTGCCATTAGATGTGACTCAGTGGGGGTCAACCTCACCGGATGATATATGGCCAGAAAGCAATAATGTTGAGATTGTTTTTGATGATCTTTTAGATTTGAAAAAACTTAGAAATAAAAATATTGAACAAGGCTTAACAGGATTTTCATATGTTACAGAATTCACTAGCGTAGACCCTAAAAATCCAGAACGTTTAATTAAGGTAAAAGGAAGTCCGAACTTACAAGGGATAAAGACCATTATGGTTGGTGTTAGGAATCCTTTGAAAAATAACCCTGATAATCCCTGGCCCGATGCTGGGACACCTGAGTGTGCTATTGTTTGGATTAATGAGTTAAGGCTAACAGATTTTGTTAGTGAGGGAGGTTCTGCTGCTATTGCTCAAATGCAGGTGCAGATGGCTGATTTTGCTACTGTTTCCATGTCAGGGAATTATTCTGGGATTAACTGGGGAAGTGTTGAGAGTAGTGTCCAAGAGCGCCAAAGAAATGAACAAATTGGGTTTGATATGAATGCGAAT
Organism: Crocinitomicaceae bacterium; assembly: GCA_002696025.1. GTDB lineage: Bacteria > Bacteroidota > Bacteroidia > Flavobacteriales_D > Crocinitomicaceae > UBA952. The sequence continues at coordinate 3,133 of NZQU01000093.1, read as the reverse complement.
GTTCAGCTTGGTCAGTTTTTTGGAAAGCAAGCTCGAATGTCTTTACCTTTCTTTTATTCATATTCATTGGGAGTTATTAATCCTGAGTTCGACCCGTTCAATCCCGATATAAAACTTTCAGATTATGCCCCAGCAGAACGTAAGGAAAAGGCTAAAAATGGGCAAGATTTTACAGAAAGAAAGTCCTTTAATTTTTCTAATGTTAGAAAAGAAGCAAAAGCTGGTTCTAAGCCTGCTTTTTGGCGTATTTCAAATTGGTCAGCATCTTATGCATATACAGAAAATCTCCATAGAGATTTTAATGTGAATTTTGATAAAACCAAAACATGGACTGGAGCACTTAATTACAATTACACTTTTTCATCAAAACCCTTCCAACCATTCAAAAAATGGAAGCCTGTTCAAAAATCAAAATGGTTAAAGTTGGTTAAAGATTTCAACTTGTTTTTAATGCCTAAAAATCTCACTTTTAAAAATGATTTATCTAGAATATATAATGAACGACAAGTAAGAAATAATTTGGTTCCTAATTATGAGTTCGCCCCTATTTTTTTAAAGAAATTTGATTGGGATAGAAACTACGAGATAGGCTATGATTTAACTAAAAATATTAAGGCGAGTTTTTCCGCCACAAATCGGGCGATTTTTGAAGAGGGCAATCATAGAGTTGATAGAAGGCTCGATCCAGAAGGGTTTAATGAGTTTAGAGATTCTGTTCGGTCTCAAATGTCAACATTTGGAAGAACTATGGACTACACTCATAATTACAGTCTTAATGTAACACTTCCGCTAAATAAATTCCCTTTAACTGACTGGATGAGTGCCAATGCGAAATATTCAGGGACGTATAATTGGCAAAGAGCCCCGTTAGGTCAAACAGAATTTGGTAATACCATTCAAAATAGTCGTAAAATTAACATGACTGCTCAGGCAAATTTTACAAATCTTTATAACAAAGTGCCTTTCTTGAAGAAGGTGATTTCAGGAGGAAGAAAAGGAAGAACTGGAAGAAAAGATATGAGGGGAAGAGGTTCTAAGCCAAGCAATACTAAAGCAAACAAAGGAAAAGTTAACCCAAAAATAAAAGCTCTTGAAAAGAAAATAAAAGAATTGGAGGCATCAATTAAATCTTTGAAAGGAAAAAGAGATAAAGAGTCTAAAATCAAGCTTGCTGAGCTTAAAAAGCAACTTGAAAAAACAAAGAAAAAGTACGAAAGAAAAAAGAAAAGAGAGGCTAGAAAACTTGCGAGAGAAAAGAAAAGGAAAGGAAAGGTTAATCCTGTGGTTGGCTTCTTTGCAAGAATGCTAATGACTGTTAGAAATGTTTCGGGTACTTATGCTGTGACAAATGGAACATTGCTGCCTGGGTATAATCAAGAGTCAAGAGTTTTAGGTATGAATGGATCTTCTTTTGATTTGGCAGGATTTGCTTTTGGTCGTCAGTCATATGATATTTGGGGGAGAGAAAATGGGTATAATATAGCTACAGAAAGTGCATCTAGAGACTGGCTTGTTCAAAATGAAAACTTAAATACTAATTATACGATAACCCAGTCGAATAACTTAAATATGCGTGCCAACCTTCAACCGTTTAAGGATTTTGTAGTTGAGCTTACTTTAAATAGAAATTATTCGACCAACTCAAGTGAATTTTATCGATGGAGTTCAACAAATCAAAATTTTGAAAGTCAGAGTCGTGTTGAAACAGCAACATTGACATATTCTACCCTTTCAATTGGTTCTGCTTTTGATATGCTTGGTGCAGATTATCAATCTCAAACATTTACCAATCTTTTGGCTAATCGAGAAAACGTATCTGTTCTTATAGGGGGGCAAAATCCAAATGCAAATTTATTGCCATCTGGTTTTTATTCGGGATATTCTTCAAGTCAACAAGATGTTGTAATGGGCTCATTTCTAACCGCTTACACAAGTAGTCCTGTAAATGACAGAACCATAAATCCTGTTAAAAACACGCCTTTACCAAACTGGACAATAAACTACAATGGACTTACAAAGTTCCCTTTTGCAAGAAAGTTTGTTAGAAATTTTGTTGTTAGACATGGTTATTCATCAACAATAGGTATAAACGGTATGCAAACAAATCTAAATGCTGAATTTGATCAAAATGGACATGCAATTGCTCAAGACATTAACAATAATTTTATTTCTGGTATGCAGATACAAAATGTAGTCATAACAGAGCGTTTTTCACCTTTAATTGGATTTGATGCCACTTGGATTATAAATAAGCAGGGATTGATCACAAAGTTTGAGTACAAAAAAGACAGAAGTGCAACTTTATCTTTGAATAACAATCAAGTTACAGAGATTTTAGGTAGTGAAATTGTGATTGGTTCTGGATATAAGTTTGCAAAAGTGAAGCTTCCTTTTGATAAAGTTCCTGCAAGTGCTGTTAATGTAAGGCTTGATTTTTCTTTTCGTGATAATGTAACAGTTATTAGAAAAATAGTTGAAAGTACCAATCAAGCAACAGCAGGACAAAAAGTTGTTTCTGTTAAAGCTTCTGCTGACTATAATTTATCTAAAAACCTTACCATTCAGTTTTATTATGACCAGGTAATCAACACGCCAAAAATTGCAACTGCTTATCCTACTGGTAATTTAAGTACTGGCCTTCGTTTAAGGTTTAATTTAGCAGGGGTACAATGATAAAAATTAGAGAAGCAAGTTTAGGGGATGAGCAGTCTATTTATGACTTAGTAAAAGCATTGGCTGTTTATGAAAAGGCCCCGAATGAAGTCATTAATACTCCTTCACAAATAGCCAAAGATCTATTTGAAGATAAAATATGCTATGCGTATGTTGCTGAGAAGAACAATTCAATAATTGCTTTTGCATTGTATTATGTTTCTTATTCTACTTGGAAAGGAAAAAGTTTGTATTTAGAAGATTTATTCGTGCTTCCCGAATATAGAAAAGATGGAGTCGGAGGCTTGTTATTTGATGAGGTTGTAGCAACAGCAAAACGCTGGAAAGTTAAAAGAATGGATTGGCAAATATTAGATTGGAACGAGCCCGCTTTAAATTTTTACCAAAAAAAGAATGCTCATCTTGATTCAGGGTGGGTAAATGGGCGTTTATTTTTTTAGATATCTTATATTTGTCTCTT
>NZQU01000092.1 GCA_002696025.1 Crocinitomicaceae bacterium | reverse complement strand
CATTTTCTTCTATACCCATTTTTTTTGTACAAGCTAAAACCTGTGCAGAAAAAGCTTCATTAAGTTCCAAAATATCCATGTCATTTAATGAAAGGCCTGCTCTTTTTAATGCTTTTTCAGAAGCCAATACAGGACCTATCCCCATAATTGATGGAGGAACTCCAGCAACCGCAGCACTAACAATTCTAACCAATGGCTGTAAATTTTGAGATTTCATACCGCTTTCTGATGCAATTAGTAAAGCAGCAGCACCATCATTTAAACCTGATGAATTACCCGCTGTAACACTTCCGTCTTTTTTGAATGCAGGTTTTAACTTAGCCAAACTCTCAATAGTAGTATTGGGTCTGTTGAACTCATCTTTTGAAAATACAATCGGATCTTTTTTTCTTTGAGGGATTTCAACAGAGCATATTTCGTCATCAAAAAAACCCGCTTCTTGTGATTTAAATACTTTTTGTTGAGACCAAAGAGCAAATTGATCTTGTGATTCTCTACTTAAGTTGTACTTTTCAACCAGATTTTCTGCAGTTGACCCCATTCCTTCGGTTCCATATAGTGCATCTAATTTTGGATTGATAAACCTCCAACCAAACGAAGAATCAAAAAGTTTTGAGTCTCTTCCAAAAGGCTTTGATGCCTTAGACATGACCCATGGTCCTCTTGTCATGTGCTCAACACCACCTGATATATAAATATCACCTGCATTATCTTTAATTGCTCTTGCAGCATTTATGGTAGATGCCATTCCTGAAGCACAAAGTCTGTTAACTGTTTCTCCACCAACAGAAACCGGAAGCCCTGCAAGTAAACCTGCCATTCGAGCAACATTTCTGTTGTCCTCTCCTGCCTGATTTGCACATCCAAAAATTAAATCTTCAATAGATTCAAGATCAAGATTCGGGTGTCGATCAATTAATGCTTTTATAGCATGGGCAGCTAAATCATCAGTTCTAATACTAGACAAAGTACCACAAAAATTACCTATAGGTGTTCTAATACCATCAACTATATATACCTCTTTTGACATAATAAAACTTGTTTTTTACCAAAGATATCATTTTAAAGACATCTTAAAAATTATATAAAAGGACAAATAAATATAATTAAAGAAACCCTATTTTAATTGAGTAGAAAAAACGCTTTTAAATTGTTCAACTTTTGGTCTAACAACCGATTGACAATACATATTTTGTGGATTTTTATTAAAATAGTCTTGATGATAAGACTCTGCAAAAGAAAAATTATTAATCGCGCTGATCTCCGTAACAATTTTAGCATTCCAAACTTTTTTCTCATCAAGTTTTGACTTGTAGACCAATGAAAGCTCTTTCTGTTCATCTGAATGATAAAAAATAACTGAGCGATATTGTGTACCAATATCATTGCCTTGCCTATTTAGTTGTGTTGGATCATGAACATACCAGAAAACTCTAAGTAGTTCTTCAAAAGAAATTATTTTTTCATCATAAACAATTCTAATAACCTCAGCATGACCAGTTTGTCCAGTACATATCTGCTCATAACTTGGATTATGTGTTTTCCCTCCGGCATATCCTGGTCGAACTTCAATAACACCATTCAGTTCTTTAAAACATGCTTCGGTACACCAAAAACATCCGGTTCCAAAAGTTGCTAATGATTTCATTTATTAAATTTATAATTGTTTAATACCTTCAAAAATAACAATAGAATAATGCATATGTTTAAAGTTTTATGGAATTGTTAATTTATTGTTCAAAACAGAATTATAGTTAGTGGTTAAAATTTGATGAATTACATTAAATTTGCCTACGAATTTTATTGTCACAAGAATTAATAACATTATAATTTAAAATATGCCTAAAGATTCCTCTATAAAATCTGTTTTAATTATTGGAAGTGGTCCAATAGTAATTGGTCAAGCTTGTGAGTTTGATTATTCAGGATCTCAAGCAGCACGCTCACTTAGAGAAGAAGGAATTGAAGTTACTCTGATTAACTCAAATCCTGCTACTATCATGACAGATAAAGTAGTGGCTGATAATATTTATTTATTACCACTAGAAATTGATAGCATTAGAAAAATTTTAGAAAAACACGAAATTGATGTTGTACTTCCCACAATGGGAGGACAAACAGCCCTTAATCTTTGTATCGAATGTGAAAAAATTGGTTTGTGGGAAGATTTTAATGTAAGAACTGTAGGTGTCAATACGGATGCAATTGAAATCACTGAAAACAGAGAAGCCTTTAGAGACTTAATGACAGAGATAGGAATCCCAATGGCCCCTCAAGAAACTGCTAAATCATTTTTAGAAGGAAAAGAAATTGCTCAGAAATTTGGTTTCCCTTTATGTATAAGACCATCCTATACCTTAGGTGGTTCAGGAGCGTCTATTATTTATAACAAAGAAGATTTTGATAACTTATTAGAAAGAGGATTAAAACTATCCCCTATTCATGAAGTAATGATTGACAAAGCATTACTAGGATGGAAAGAATACGAACTTGAACTTCTTCGAGATGCTAATGACAATGTCGTTATTATTTGTTCTATTGAAAATTTTGACCCTATGGGAATTCATACAGGAGATTCAATAACTGTAGCTCCTGCCATGACCCTTTCTGACACCACTTTTCAGAAAATGAGAAATATGGCTATTAAAATGATGAGATCTATTGGTGATTTTGCTGGAGGTTGTAATGTTCAATTTGCTGTTTCGCCTGATGATAAAGAAGACATCATAGCTATTGAAATCAATCCAAGAGTATCAAGATCATCTGCTCTAGCCTCAAAAGCTACGGGTTACCCTATTGCAAAAATCGCTTCAAAATTAGCCATTGGGTATCATTTAAATGAACTGAAAAATCAAATTACAAAAACTACATCAGCCCTATTTGAACCAACTTTAGACTATGTAATTGTTAAGATTCCAAGATGGAATTTCAATAAGTTTCATGGCACAAAAAGAGAACTTGGACTTCAAATGAAATCTGTTGGTGAAGTAATGGGAATAGGTAGATCATTTCAAGAAGCACTTCAAAAAGCTTGTCAATCTCTTGAAATCAATAGAAATGGCTTAGGAGCAGATGGAAAAGAATTGACCAATCAAAATGAAATTCTTCATTCATTAGAACATCCAAGTTGGAACAGATTGTTTCATATATATGATGCCATAAAGCTTGGGATTCCATTCAAAACCATCATTCAAAAAACTAAAATTGACATTTGGTTTTTAAAGCAAATTGAAGATTTAATTCATTTAGAAGATAAGATCGAAAAATACCACATTGATAACCTTCCAAAAGAATTATTTTTTGAAGCTAAACAAAAAGGGTACGCTGATCGTCAAATAGCACATCTTTTACGTTGTTTAGAGTCTGAAGTTTTCAAAAAAAGACAAGAATTAAACATCAAAAGAGTATATAAATTAGTGGATAGTTGCGCTGCCGAATTTGCTGCACAAACACCTTACTACTACTCTACTTTTGAAGAAGAAAATGAAAGTATTGTTTCAGACAATAAAAAAATTGTAGTTCTTGGTTCAGGACCAAATAGAATTGGTCAAGGAATCGAATTTGATTACAGTTGTGTTCATGGAGTCTTGGCTGCAAAGGAATGCGGCTATGAAACCGTAATGATCAATTGTAACCCTGAAACTGTATCAACAGATTTTGATACTGCTGATAAATTATATTTTGAGCCTGTTTTTTGGGAACACATTTATGACATAATACTTCATGAAAACCCTCTAGGAGTTATTGTTCAATTGGGTGGTCAAACAGCATTAAAACTTGCTGAAAAGCTTCATCGATATGGCATAAAAGTTCTTGGAACAAGTTTTAATGCTCTTGATTTAGCAGAAGACAGAGGGCGTTTTTCAAATCTTCTTGAAAAAAACGGAATCCCTTTTCCAAAATATGGTGTTGTGGAAAGTGCTGAACAAGCAATCGAACTATCAAATGACCTAGGTTTCCCTTTATTGGTTAGGCCATCATATGTTCTTGGTGGACAAAAGATGAAAATTGTAATCAACAAAAAAGAACTTGAGCATCATGTTGTGGATATTCTGGCTGATATGGGAGACAATCAAATTCTTCTAGATCATTTCTTGACTGGTGCAATTGAAGCTGAGGCTGATGCAATTTGTGATGGTGAAAATGTTTATATCATAGGAATTATGCAACACATAGAGCCTGCTGGAATTCACTCTGGAGATTCTTATGCTGTATTACCTCCATACAATCTAGGAGACTTTGTTATTCAACAAATAGAAGACATCACTACCAAACTTGCATTGGAATTAAATACCGTTGGATTAATCAATATTCAATTTGCCATAAAAGATGACCAAGTTTATGTAATTGAAGCCAATCCTAGAGCATCTAGAACTGTTCCTTTTATTGCGAAAGCCTACAATGAACCTTATGTAAATTATGCAACAAAGGTCATGTTGGGTGATAAAAAGATAAGTGACTTTAATTTCAAGCCAACTAAAAAAGGTTATGCTATTAAAATCCCTGTGTTCTCTTATGGTAAATTCCCAGATGTCAAAAAAGAACTTGGACCAGAAATGAAATCCACAGGAGAAGCCATTCGATTTATTGACAACTTAAAAGATCCTTATTTTAGAAAAATTTATTCTGAAAGAAACATGCATTTATCCAAATAATGTTTGAGTCTAGTATTGTTGGGGTTTTTAAAACAATAGTTTTCATTATTGGAGTATCGGTAATTATTAGATTTATTGGGCGTTTACTCATCATCAAGAGAAATATTAATGACGAAAAAGATTTCTTAAACAAAAGAAGAAAGGAAGAAAAACTCAAAAGATTCGTAAATAAAAACGAAGGGAAAATCACAATTAAAAAATCATCTTCAAAGGAAGAAAACTACGAGGATGTTGGCTATAAAGAGGTGGACTAATAAAATTTTAAAGAATGAAAATATATCACAATCCAAGATGTACAAAAAGCAGAAATGCATTAAAATTAATTCAAGAAAAAGGCTTTGAGATTGAGATTGTCGAATATTTAAAAACACCTTTAAATACAAATGAATTAAGTTCACTTATTAAACTCCTAGGTCTGACTCCAGAAGAAATTGTAAGAAAAAATGAAGAGGTGTTCAAAAATGAATTTAAAGGGAAAAATTTAACTGACGAACAATGGATTAAAGCTTTAATAAGTAATCCAAAGTTAATTCAAAGACCCATCATTACGGCTCAAAAAAAAGGAATTATAGGAAGAGACGAAAATGAACTATCAAAATTTTTAAATCAACTTATATAGTTTTTGAGTAAATGCGAACAAAATATATTGATTTAGTTGAACAAACATTTGATTTTCCTCAAAATGAATTTCAATTAAGCAATGATACCTTAACTTTTCATGGCATCAATCTAATGGAGCTAATTGAAAAATATGGCACCCCTCTGAAATTTAATTATTTACCTCAAATATCTGCAAATATTCAAAAATGCAACCATTGGTTTAAAAACTCAATGAATGATATTGGATACGAAGGCAAATATTATTACTCCTATTGTACCAAAAGCAATCATTTTTCATTTGTTTTAGAGGAAGTTTTAAAAAACAATGTTCACATTGAAACATCATCAGCTGTTGATATTAATATTGTTCAAAATTTATTAAAAAAAGGAAAAATAAAAAAAGGAACTTATATCATATGTAATGGTTATAAACCTGAATCTTATATCGATAAGATTACTGAATTAATTAATCAAGATGAATTACAAGTGATTCCTATTATAGATAATACAGAAGAGCTTGATTCAATTTTAAATAAAACAACAAGAAAAATTAATATTGGGATTAGAATCGCTTCGGAGGAAGAGCCTCAATTTACATTTTATACTTCAAGACTTGGAATTAGATATCGTGAAATATTACCATTTTATCATGAAAAAATTAAAGACAATCCAAATGTTGAATTATCAATGCTTCATTTTTTTGTTAATACCGGGATTAATGACAATTCATATTATTGGAATGAATTAACAAAATGTTTGAACATTTATACTGATTTAAAAAAAATAAATGAAAATTTAAATTCTTTAAATCTTGGAGGAGGATTTCCAATCAAGACATCTCTTGGATTTAAATTTGATTATGAATACATCATCACGGAGATTCTTCAACAAATCAAGAAAGTATGTATTGAAAATAAAATAAATGACCCTGACATATTTACCGAATTTGGATCATTTACTGTTGGAGAAAGCGGAGGTGCATTATTTAAAACTCTACATCAAAAACAACAAAATGACCGAGAAAAATGGAATATGATTGATTCTTCATTTATGACAAATCTTCCCGACACTTGGTCAATTAATAAACGCTTTATTTTATTACCAATTAACAAGTGGAATTGTCACTACGAAAGAGTATTACTTGGAGGTTTGACATGTGATAGTGATGACTACTACAATTCTGAACAACATTCAAATGCAATTTACCTTCCCAATCACAGTCAAAAGAACCCTCTATTTATTGGATTTTTTAATACTGGGGCTTATCAAGAAAGTATTGGAGGATACGGTGGTTTGACACATTGTTTGATTCCAGAACCAAAGCACATAATTATAGAAAGAGATAAAAATGGGAAGATTATTTCTAAAGTTTTTAATGAAGAACAGACTGCAAATAATTTTTTAAATATTTTAGGATATAATAATGAATAATTAACATTATAATTCAAACCATTAAACTATCTTTGCAAGGTTTTTTTATGAATTATTTTTAATGAAAGTCGATAAAATATATCTCCGTTCCAATACAACATTCTCAAAGAAAGTTAGTGGTTGGCTTAGCAACAAAGGAATAGATTCTTCGTGTTTAGAAGAAGATAAAAAGAATGACACCATTATGAATTTAGATGGATTGGTTATTTTTAATGAAAACCAATTTCTTCCTAAAGAAATAGAAGAACTTCGCACTCAATTTGATCAGAGTCAAAAACCAGTTTATAAAGTAGATATAAATGGAACTTTAAGAGTAGGTGTTTCAAATTTCGCCCTATGGATTGAACAAAATAAGTGCAAAAAAATGATGATTGCTGGTTCTGATAAATTAGCTGGAAATCCTAATTTAGAAAGATACCTTTTAAACATGTAATTTATTCCCGATTTTTGAATTAATTACGTTGATTATTTATTTATTTTTTACTTTCACAAACCATGAAAAAATTTGTAATTAATGGCCAACACATTTCTCTCAGTCAAATAGATGAGGTCATCAAAGCTGATCTTCAAATTGAAATTGGTCCCGAAGCAAGGAAAAATATCATAAAATGCAGAGACTATTTAGAAAAAAAAATAGCTTCTTCTGAATCTCTTCATTATGGAATAAATACAGGATTTGGATCACTTTGCAATGAAGTTATCTCTAACGAAGATTTGTCTAAATTACAAAGGAATTTAGTTCTTTCACATGCATGTGGTATGGGTGACTTTATTCCAGAAAAAATAGTCCGACTGATGATTTTGCTTAAAGTCATTAGCTTGTCTCACGGTCACTCAGGAATTCAAGAACAAACAATTAACCGTCTTGTTTTTTTATACAATGAGAAAATTACGCCTTTGGTTTTTGAACAAGGAAGTCTAGGTGCCTCTGGAGACCTAGCTCCACTTGCTCATTTATCTCTTCCATTGATTGGTGAAGGAGATGTAATATACAAAGGCAAAAGAGTTACTTGTAAAGAAGTATTTAAGGAGTTTAATATTCAACCTTTGGTTCTTGGAGCAAAAGAGGGACTAGCTTTATTAAACGGAACTCAATTCATGTGTGCATTTGCTATTGATTGTATCAATAGGTCTTTAGAATTGTGGAACAAATGGTCTAAAATATCTGCATTATCTCTTGATGCCTATAATTGTAGACCTGAATCATTTTATCCGCATCCAAATGAGATAAGAAAGCAAAATGGTCAAATTGAAACAGCAAAAAATATTTCTAAAATTTTAAAAAGCAGTCAAATTTTTCATCAGAAAAAAGAACATGTTCAAGACCCTTATTCATTTAGATGTATTCCACAGGTGCATGGTGCTTCAAAAGATACTCTTGATCATTGTGCAGGAGTTATTGAAAAGGAAATAAATGCGGTAACTGATAACCCTACTATTTTCCCCGATTTAGATGAAATTATTTCTGGGGGAAATTTTCATGGTCAACCTTTGGCTCTCATACTAGACTATATGTCAATAGCAATGGCAGAAATGGGAAGTATTTCAGAAAGAAGAATTTTCAAACTAATTTCAGGAACACGAGAATTGCCACCTTTCTTGGTATCAAATCCTGGATTAAATTCTGGATTTATGATTTCACAGTATACATGTGCTTCTATTGTTAGTCAGAACAAACAACTATGTACACCCGCATCAATCGATAGTATTGACTCTAGCAATGGACAAGAAGACCATGTTAGTATGGGAGCAAATGCAGCTACAAAATTATTTAGAGTCATCGACAATTGTTTCACAATCGCAGGAATCGAATTGTTTATTTCATCTCAAGCAATTGAATACAGAAGACCTCAAAAAAGTTCTGCTGTTATTGAAGAAATTCTAATTGATTTAAGAAAAGTTGTGCCCATTGTAAAAGAAGATTTGCTAATGGCAAGTTTGCAAAGAAAAGCAAAGAAATTTGTTGAAGAAAATTTATAATTACTGATACTCATTTTTATGAGAATTGACATTTTAAGTATATTACCAAAGCTATTGGAAAGTCCGTTTTCTGACTCTATTATGAAAAGAGCTCAAGAAAAAGGGTGTGTCGAAATTCACCTACATGATATAAGAGAATATAGTCTGGATAAGCATCATAAAGTTGATGATTATCAATATGGTGGTGGAGCAGGAATGGTTATGAGTATAGAACCTATAGCAAGGTTAATTGAAAAATTAAAAAGCGAAAGGAATTATGATGAAATCATATACATGACACCAGATGGAGAAGTTCTAGAACAAACACATTGTAATCAATTCTCGCTTTTAAAAAATATTATTATTCTTTGTGGTCATTACAAAGGTGTAGATGAAAGAATAAGAGAGCACTTCATTACAAAGGAAATATCAATTGGATCATATGTATTATCAGGTGGTGAATTAGCTGCTGCTGTTCTTGTAGATGCAATTGTACGTCTAGTACCAGGTGTACTTAACAATGAAACTTCTGCATTAACAGATAGCTTTCAAGATAAATTNCTATCNCCTCCTATTTATACCAGGCCCCCAGAATATAACAANTGGAAAGTNCCTCCGATTTTNCTTTCAGGGAATCAGCCTNAAATTGAAAAATGGAGAGANGAACAAGCCTTGAATAGAACCAAAAAAAGAAGNCCTGATTTNTTAGATTAATTTTGATNTAATTTAATATTCATCTATGATGNATTGTACTCTNTTCATGAACTTTAATTAATTTCGCAAGATACTAAATACAATAGATGAAGATTTCCTATAAATGGCTTAAAGAATTCATTGAAACAGATCATACTCCAGAGAAGGTTGCAGAAATTTTAACGCAAACTGGATTAGAAGTCGAAGGCCTTGAAAAAATTGAACTTATAAAAGGAGGTTTAGAAGGCGTTTATACCGGAGAAGTTATTAGTTGTGATCAACACCCAAATGCTGACCGTCTTAAAGTAACAACTGTAGATGTAGGCCATGAAAAACTTCAGATTGTATGTGGTGCTCCAAATATTGAAATAGGTCAAAAAGTACCTGTTGCAACTGTTGGAACAATTCTTTATCCAAAACCTGATGAGCCATTTAAAATCAAAAAATCTAAAATAAGAGGAGTCGAGTCATTTGGTATGATTTGCGCTGAGGATGAACTTGGAATTGGAAATTCACATGATGGCATCATGGTGCTTGATAAAGGGGTTAGCGTTGGTAAAAAAGCATCTGATCTTTTCAAATTAGAATCTGATTATCAATTAGAAATTGGATTAACCCCAAATAGAGCTGATGCAATGGGGCACATTGGTGTTGCTAGAGATTTAAAAGCATATCTTAACGTTCATGAAAATCAATCCCAAAAGATTAATTTTCATCAAACAGATGATTTTGATTGCAAAAAAACAACACTTGATATTGACATTCAAGTAGACAACACACTTGCCTGTCCTATTTATTATGGAACAACTATTTCCGATGTAAGCGTCGAAGATTCTCCTGAGTGGTTGAAACAAAAATTAATCGCTATTGGCCTTAATCCAATCAACAACATTGTTGATGTTACAAATTATGTCATGTATGAATATGGCACACCACTTCATGCATTTGATGCTGATAGTTTAAATGGTAAAATTGTTGTTAAAAATGCTAACAAAGGATCCGAATTCAAAACCTTAGATGGCGTTTCTCATAAAATGAAAGACCACCATTTAATGATTACAAATGGAAAAGAAAACCTTTGTATTGCAGGTGTTTTTGGAGGAGAAAACTCTGGAATAACAAATAAGACTAAAAATATATTTTTAGAATGTGCTTATTTTGATCCTACCTGCATAAGAAAAACCGCTAAAGATTTAGGTCTAAATACAGACGCAAGTTTTAGATTTGAAAGAGGAATTGATTCCTCTAGCCTAACAGATTCAATCAAAAGAGCCGCACTACTCATTCAAGAATTAACGAAGGGAAAAATTTCAATGCCACTTAAATGCGTTGGATCAAAATTAGATGATTTTAAAACCGTTAATTTCAATCCTAATAAAGCAAGAACTTTAATTGGAACGTATATAAGTGATGAACTCATTAAGCAAATTCTTAATGAACTAGAAATTGATATTTGCTCTTCAGAAAATGAAAATTGGGAATTAAACGTTCCAAGCTATAGAGTTGATGTAAACAGACATGCAGACGTTGTAGAAGAAGTATTAAGAATTTATGGATTTAATAAAATTGAAATACCAAACAAATTAAATACATCCATTCCTTCCTTTGCGAAACCTGATCTTGAAAAAGTCAAAGAAAACATTTCTAATATGCTGGTTTCAAAGGGATACTTTGAGGTCTTAAACAATTCATTAAGTAAATTAAAATATCTTGAATTTGATAATGAATCATCTTCAGCGATTCACCTATTAAATCCATTGAGTCAAGACCTTGAAGTCATGAGAAAAAGCTTAGTTTTTGGACTTTTAGAGAACATAAACTATAATTTCAATAGACAACAAAACAGTATTAAGATTTTTGAATTCGGTAAAGTTTACGAAAAAAACAATGATAAGTATCTAGAACATGAAAAACTTAGCATTGCTCTTGGTGTAAAAAAAATAGATGATCATTGGATAAAAAGTAATTCAAATAATGACTTCTTTTCATTAAAAAGTATTACTGAATCTATTTTTCATAAATTAGGTCTGATTAAATTTTTAAATTATAAATCATTACAAAACACCATTATAAAAAATGGAATTGAAGTATTTATAAATAAAAACTCTGTGGGGTATTTAGGATATGTATCTAATGAATTAATTTCAAGTTTTAATTTGAAAAATGATGTTTTTATTGCAGAGCTTAACTGGGATTTAATTGTTTCTAATTTAAAGCTAAACAAAGTATTACATAAAGAGTTACCCAAAACATTTTCAGTGAGAAGAGACCTTTCCTTATTGCTAAATAAAGGCATATCTTTTTCAGAAATTCAAAAAATTGCATTCAAAAATGAAAGAAAACTTTTAAAAGAAGTAAATCTTTTTGATGTATATGAAGGAAAAAATATAGATGAGAATAAGAAATCTTATTCAGTATCATTTATAATGCAAAATGTTAATGAAACAATGACTGACAAACAAATTGAAAGTATTATGAATAAAATTCAAGCTGCGTTAAACAAAGAGCTTGGAGCAGAGTTAAGATAATCATTCTTCAATTTCATCTTTCTTTTCGATTGATTCTATTTTTTCTTTAAGCATTTCAATTTCAAAATCTTTTTTCATAAGTTTTTTATAAGAAAAGAGAAAAGAAATTAAATAACCTACCACTACTGATAAAAATATAGCAATAGTTAAAGGTATTCTTGATTTTAAGAAAATAAAATGAATCTCTTGTGAATTCCAGTTAAGGGCAGCAAATGCAATAAATAAAATCACACAGACAATACTTACAGAAAACTTCAACTTATCTTTTAAAGACATTTTACTCCAATCCAAATAATTATTCATTTTAACAATTTAGATTTAAATTAAAAAAAATACGACTACCTGCATAATTATAGATATGCAAAACTATTTCTTATATATTTGCCAAAGAAATTAAATAAAATGGCAAATACATCTGATATCCGAAATGGTTTGTGTATCAAACACAATGAAAAGCTTTTTCAAATAATTGAATTTCAACATGTTAAACCTGGCAAGGGACCTGCATTTGTTCGAACTAAAATGAGACACATTGAGTCTGGAAGAGTTTTAGATCATACATTTTCAGCTGGACATAAAATTGAAACGGTACGAATTGAAAATAGAGAGTATCAATATTTATACATGGATGGAGACAGTTATGTATTTATGAACAATAAGACATATGATCAAATCAACATTCAAGAAAGTATGGTTGATAAAAAAGAATTTTTACAAGAAGCAATGATTGTAAATATTCTTTTTCATGCAGATGAAGAAATTCCTTTAGTAATAGAATTACCAATGCATATAGTTTCGGAAGTAACCTATACTGAACCTGGAGTTAAAGGAGATACCGCAACAAATAGCATGAAACCTGCAACAATTGCTACTGGAGCAGAAGTTAGAGTCCCTTTATTTATTGATAATGGCGAAACAATAAAAATTGATACACGAACTGGGGTTTACGTTGAAAGAGTAAAAAAATAATTCAAAATGAAAAACACTGCATTAACAGATGAGCACGTTAAATTAGGTGCCAAAATTGTACCTTTTGCTGGATATAATATGCCTGTTCAATACGAAGGAGTTAATATTGAACATGAAACTGTAAGAAATAGTTTGGGAGTATTTGATGTCTCTCATATGGGAGAATTCATCTTAAAAGGGCCACATGCTTTAGATCTCATCCAAAAAATTTCTTCAAATGATGCAGCAGTTTTAGTAGATGGAAAAGCTCAATATTCATGTATGCCTAATGGAAAAGGAGGAATAATAGATGATTTGATCATCTATAAAATTAATGATGAATCCTATTTTTTAGTTGTGAACGCTTCAAACATAAAAAAAGATTGGGATTGGATCAGTTCTCATAATGATTTTGGAGTTGAAATGGAAGATGTATCAGATAACTACAGTCTTTTGGCAATTCAAGGGCCAAAAGCAGCAGAGGCTATGCAAATATTAACTAGTGTTGATTTAATCAATATGAAATATTATACATTTCAATATGGTGATTTTGCAGGAAAAGATAATGTAATGATCTCAGCTACAGGGTATACTGGATCTGGTGGTTTTGAAATATATGTAAAAAATGAAGATGCTTCTCATGTTTGGAATGAAGTTTTAAAAGCTGGTAATGAATTTGGAATTAAACCAATAGGCCTTGCTGCAAGAGATACGCTTAGACTTGAGATGGGTTTTTGTTTATATGGGAATGATATTGATGATACAACTTCTCCATTAGAAGCAGGCCTTGGGTGGATTACAAAATTTAATAAGGACTTTGTTGATGCTGATTTTCTAAAAAAACAAAAAGAGGATGGAATCACAAGAAAGCTAATCGCATTTGAAATGATCGATAGAGGTATCCCAAGAAGTGGTTATGAGATAACTGATGAAAATGGAAATGCAATTGGTAATGTTACTTCAGGAACAATGTCTCCATCAATGAAAAAAGCCATCGGTCTTGGTTATGTAAAAAAAGATTTTTCAAAAATTGAAAATTCAATATATATCGCTGTTAGAAATAAAAAATTAAAAGCTACGATAGTAAAACTTCCTTTTTACAAAAAATAATTTCATTTTTTATTTAAGTGATTATAGATGCCAATGACACAAATCATTGTGCAAAACTCTATTTGTGATTCATCCAAAATATTAAAATCGGCCTTATTTTTGTTCTATTAGAATTAGCTTATAATCAATATCCTATGAATAATATTTATTACCCATTCTTTATTTTGTTGCTACTTGCATCAAGTTGTAACGCACAGAATAAAGATCAGGAAAACACTAATATTAATGAACAAGTTGAACCAACAGAATATAATTTAGATGATTATTTAAAATCCAGTTTGTATCTGGAAAATCGTGTAAATAAAATATTTTCACAATTAAATGACACCTCTATAGTAGCTCAACTTTTGATGCCTGCTATTGGAAAATATGGTCAAAGTAAAAAAACAATTGATAGTTGTATCTCTTCAGGAATTATTGGCGGACTGCTAATGCTTAATGGAACCAAAGAAACTTTTACAACTTGGATTAAAGAATTTGAAAATATAAATTCTTCAAATGGAAACCTTCCTTTTTTATATTCTGCAGATGCCGAACCGTCCTTAGTTAATAGAAAAATCATTGGTTCTCAAACAGTTAAAAAAGCAAATCAAATTTTATCAAAAAAAGAAGTAATAGAAACTGCTTCAATCATTTCAAATGATTTATTATCCATTGGAATCAATTATAATTTTGCTCCTGTTGTTGATTTTTCAAAAAACAAAACTGTTGGATATAGAGGCTTTGGTTCTAAAAGAGAACATTTAATTCCATGGTCAATTGAATTTATTAATGAAACACAAAATAAAAATATTATTGCTACTGCTAAACATTTTCCTGGACATGGTTTGGTTTCTGGAGATACACATCAATCTCTTCAAGTAATTGATGGTGATTTAAAAGAGCTATCAACTTACCCTCCTTTAATCAAAAATGGTGTGCTTTCTGTTATGGTTGCTCACATTGCTGTCAAAAACAATTCAAAATACGATACAAAAGGTTTTCCTGCTACAACATCAAAAATTATTGTAAATGATCTTTTAAGAGATAGCCTTGGTTTTAAAGGCCTTATCGTTACTGATGCTATGAACATGGGAGGAGTTACTCAAGTTAAAAATTCAGAAATCAAATCAATTGAGGCAGGGTGTGACATAATATTAATGCCTGTAAATGTTTTTAATGCTCACAAAAATATTCTTGAAAAATACAAATCAGATGATTTATTTAGAAAAAGTGTCAATGAATCGGCAAAAAGAATTATTCGAATGAAAATTTGTTTGGGAATTATATCACCTAAATGATCAATTTATTTTAATAAAAAGTAACTATTTAAGTCGCTTATTTGTTTTATTCATTACGTAAACTTTATTTCATTTCATGAAAATTTATACTAAAAAGGGAGATCAAGGTAAAACAGGACTGATAGGCGGCACTAGAGTTTCCAAAAGTTCACTCAGAATTGAATGTTATGGAACTGTTGATGAGCTAAACTCATACCTTGGAGTTCTCAGAACCATTATAAAATCAGAAAGCAGTATATCTGAAATCATTGATATACAAGACTCATTATTTACGATTGGTTCTCATTTGGCTTGTGATCCAGATAAAAAATCAATGAAACTACCAGAAATAAAGTCAAGTGATATTAATGCATTGGAAAATTGGATTGATGCAATGGATAATAATCTAGAACCACTTCAATCATTCACTTTGCCTGGCGGAAGTCTTTCCTCTGCTCATTGTCATGTTGCAAGATGTATTTGTAGAAGAGCGGAAAGATTGATTGTTGATCTAAATGAAAATGAAACTAACACAAACCCTTTAATCACTCAATATTTAAATCGTTTGAGTGATTATTTATTCACCTTAAGTCGCAAATTAACTGTAGATGATGGTGCAGAAGAACTAAAATGGCAACCCAAACAGTAAAATGATCGTAATTGGTAAGTTAAAATGTATTAACTAAATTTGTTTATAACTCTATTTAAGCTTAAAAAATGAAAAATATAATAATTATAGCCGTATTTTCAATAACATCACTTTTAATGATGAGTGTTTCATGTGTTGAACATGAGGTTGTACCACCACCTAATAATGACATTGATTTGAATGCTCACTTTCAAGCTTATATTGGAACTGCTGGAGGTGGCGCTAATCAAGTAGAAATGACACAAAACGTCTCAGGTTATACAGGCTCTGCATCTAATACTTCTATCATTAATGCTTCACCAATTGCTTCACAGATGGTATATTCATCCCGAATGTCTTCCTTTCAGCAAACCAAAGCAATAGAAATTAAATTAGGTGCTTTAAATTGGGATGCTGCAGTTGATATTGAGCCCACAAAATCTATGTTTGCTGATTTCCATAATGGATCCGCTAGTGCAAACATTTTATTCTCTGATCAAGCTTTGAATGGTTTTGAAGTAAAATATACAGATGATTCTGGAATGGAATGG
>NZQU01000091.1 GCA_002696025.1 Crocinitomicaceae bacterium | reverse complement strand
TCAACAACTTCTGCCGCTGGAGCTTCTTCAACAACTTCTGCCGCTGGAGCTTCTTCAACAACTTCTGCCGCTGGAGCCTCTTCAACAACTTCTGCCGCTGGAGCTTCTTCAACAACTTCTGCTGATGTTGCTTGAGTAACAGCTTCTGCTGAAGCTGATTTACCTGATTTACCTCTTCTAGAACGACGAGTGGTTTTCTTTGTTGGTTCAGTAGTATATAATTCATTATAATCTACCAATTCCATCATACACATTTCAGCATTGTCTCCTAATCTGTATCCAGTTTTTATAATTCTAGTATAACCTCCAGGTCTATTTGCAATTTTAGGAGCTATATCCCTAAACAATTCCGAAACAGATTCTTTATCTTTTAAGTATGAAAAAACAATTCTTCTTGAATGAGTTGAATCAGTCTTTGATTTAGTTAAAATAGGCTCAACATAAACACGAAGAGCTTTAGCTTTCGCAAGAGTCGTGTTGATTCTTTTATGCTTAATCAATGAACAAGCCATATTAGAGAGCATTGCCTTTCTATGAGCTGTCTTTCTACTTAAATTATTTACTTTATTTCCGTGTCTCATGATTTCTATATCTTATTCTACGTCTAGTTTGTATTTAGAAATATTCATTCCAAATACCAGACCTTTATTATCAACTAATTCTTCTAACTCTGTCAGTGATTTCTTTCCGAAGTTTCTGAATTTTAACAAGTCAGATTTCGCGTAAGAAACAAGATCACCAAGAGTTTCTACATCAGCAGCTTTCAAACAATTAAGAGCTCTAACAGATAAATCCATATCAACTAATTTGGTTTTTAAAAGCTGACGCATGTGAAGAGAAGACTCATCAAACTCCTCTGTTTCTTTTTTAGATTCACTTTCTAAAGAAATCTTTTCATCAGAAAACAACATGAAGTGATGAATTAATATAGTCGCTGCTTCCTTTAATGCTTCTTTTGGATGGATAGAACCATCTGTTTGAATGTCAAAAATTAACTTTTCATAGTCGGTTTTTTGCTCAACTCTGAAATTTTCAACAGCAAACTTTACATTAACTATAGGAGTAAATATCGAATCAATTGCCACAGTACCGAATGCAGAATTTTCATCTTTATTTTCTCCTGCAGGATGATAACCTCTTCCTTTGATTATTTTTAATTCAATGTTTAATTTAACAGTAGGGTCCATGTTACAGATTACCATATCCGTATTTAAGACCTGAAATGCAGAGGTGAATTTTCCAATGTCACCCGCTGTTAATTGTTTTTGTCCTCCAACAGTTATGATAACTGTTTCTGAATCAGTTCCTTCGATTTGTTGTTTAAATCGAACTTGCTTTAAGTTCAAGATAATTTCAGTAACATCTTCTACAACACCTTTTATTGTTGAGAATTCGTGATCAACCCCCTCTATTTTTACAGTTGATATTGCAAAACCTTCTAATGAAGAAAGTAATATTCTTCTTAAGGAATTACCCACTGTAATACCATATCCTGGTTCTAATGGTCTAAATTCAAATTGACCGTTATAGTCATCAGAATGAATCATTATTACTTTATCTGGTTTTTGAAAATCTAATATTGCCATGTCTTTTTTATAATAAATTATTACTTAGAATATAATTCTACTATTAACTGTTCTTTAATGTTTTCTGGTATCATCTCTCTAGATGGAATGGCTAGTAATGTACCTGACATTGNTGNACTATCCCAATTTAACCAATCAAATGTTTTGTTATTNACAGAAAGTGAGTTGGTAATTGCTTCNAGAGATTTTGACTTTTCACGNATACCAATAACATCNCCAACTTTAANTGAGTANGAAGGTATGTTCACAATATTACCATTAACTGTAATGTGTTTGTGAGTAACCAATTGCCTTGCNCCTCTTCTTGTTGGAGAAACTCCTAANCGAAANACAGTNTTGTCNAATCTGCTTTCACATAGAATTAATAANTTTTCACCCGTAATNCCTTTCATTCTTGATGCTTTACTAAACAAATTNCTGAATTGTTTTTCAAGAATACCATAGGTNTATTTTGCTTTTTGTTTTTCACCAAGCTGAACNGCATATTCAGATTGTTTTCCTCTTCTCTTTGAAGGACCATGTTGTCCTGGACCATAGTTTTTTCTCTCCAAAGTTTTATCNGGACCAAAAATTGGTTCACGAAATCTACGAGCTATCTTCGTTTTAGGACCTCTATATCTTGCCATATTTATATTATTTATTTTGGGAAACTAAGAATTAAGGCTATCCTTCGCTAGTTTACATTCCCGATTAAAATTAAACTCTTCTTCTTTTAGGTGGTCTACAACCATTATGTGGTTGTGGTGTTACATCTACTATTTCAGACACTTCTATTCCGTTATTATGCAATGATCTGATTGCTGATTCACGACCAGCTCCAGGACCTTTAACATAAACACGAACGCGTCTTAATCCAGAATCATGCGCTTCTTTTGCAGCATCTTCAGCAGCTAGTTGAGCAGCATAAGGAGTGTTCTTTTTAGAACCTCTAAATCCCATTTTCCCTGCAGAGGACCAAGATATAACTTGCCCTGTAGAATTAGTTAAAGAGATGATTATGTTGTTAAAAGATGCTTGAATATGAGCTTCTCCAACAGAATCAACCTTTACATTTTTTTTCTTTTTTTGATTGGTTTTTGCCATGTCTAAAATAAATTATTTAGTAACTTTTTTCTTGTTAGCTACAGTTTTTCTTCTTCCTTTTCTTGTTCTAGAATTATTCTTTGTTCTTTGTCCTCTCAATGGTAATCCTGAACGATGACGCATGCCACGAACACAACCAATATCCATTAATCGTTTAACGTTAAGTTGAATTTCTGAACGAAGTTGACCTTCAATTTTAATTTCATTAACAGAAGTACGAATAGCAGCTAACTGATCATCATTCCAGTCTTGTACTTTTATACTTTCATCAATTGAATTATTATTCAAAATCATTTGAGCTGTACTTCTTCCTATTCCAAAAATATAAGTTAGTCCAATTACACCTCTTTTGTTTTTTGGTAAATCTATACCTCCAATTCTTGCCATAATCTTTTAATTTATCCCTGACGTTGTTTAAACTTAGGGTTCTTTTTATTAATTACATAAACTCTTCCTTTGCGCTTTACTATTTTACAATCTGCGCTTCGTTTTTTAACGGATGCTCTAGTTTTCATAATATCTTTATTTGTATCTAAACGTTATTCTACCTTTTGTTAAATCATAAGGTGACATTTCTAGTTTAACTTTATCACCTGGTAATATTTTTATATAAAACATTCTCATTTTACCAGAAATATGAGCAGTTATTATGTGCCCGTTTTCCAATTGTACTCTAAACATTGCATTGGGAAGCGCTTCAACGATTACCCCGTCCTGTTCTATAGATGCTTGTTTTGCCATATTTTAAAATCCTGATAATTCTCCTTGTGTTCTACGTCCTCTAATTTTTGTTCCCTCCATTAAACCATCCATATGTCTGTTTAATAAATAAGACTCAATTTGCTGAAGTGTATCTAATACAACACCAACCATAATTAACAATGATGTTCCACCAAAAAACATTGCAAATGCATCATTTACTCCCGCTAAATGTGCTACTGCAGGGAAGACAGCAATAATTGCTAAAAACAATGATCCTGGGAAAGTAATTCTTGAAACAAGAGAATCGACATATTCTCGTGTTTCATCACCTGGTCTGATTCCAGGAATAAATGCTCCACTTCTTTTTAAATCATCTGATATTTTTTGTGGATTAATCATAATTGCTGTATAGAAATAAGTAAAAATGATAATTAATACTCCCAACAATAAATTGTATCCAAAACCATATATATCGCCAAGTGCTCTTTGAATAAAACCTCCTTCATTGGGATTCAAACTTGAAAATGCCATAATTGGAATCGTCATAATTGCTTGAGCAAAAATTATGGGCATTACACCAGATGCATTCACTTTTATAGGCAAATAATTTCTTGCACCACTATCTTCAACAGATCTTGCACCAACAACTCTTTTAGCAGTATTCAAAGGTACTTTTCTTACTCCCTGAACAATTAATACAGTAGCAAGAACAACAACCATAAATGCAACAATCTCAATTATTATTTTAATTAAGTTAGATTCATTCATTCCTATCTCAGCAACAAATGACTCTGGAAGTCTTGCTAGAATACCAACAGTAATAAGAAGAGATATCCCATTTCCAATTCCTTTATCAGTAATTCTCTCACCCAACCAAACAGCAAACATAGCACCTGCCACCAATACTATTATCGCTTGAGTCCACCAAAATGATGAAGCATCAGTTGGCATCGCTCCTTTAGAGGATACATATAGAGATAAATAACTTGGAGCCTGAAGAGCACAAATAAGAATCGTTAGCAAACGCGTATAATTATTAATTTGTTTTCTCCCAGATTCTCCTTCATTTTGCATTTTTTGAACAGCAGGAATAGCCATTCCGAGTAGCTGCATAATGATAGAAGCACTAATATAAGGCATGATCCCCAAAGCCATAATTGAGGCATTAGTAAAACCACCACCAGAAAATAAGGAAAGTAAAGTCTCTAAAGCATTTTGATCACCTGCTGCTTGAGCGTTCATTAAGGCGGTATAATTGACACCAGGAATGATGATAAAAGAACCTATTCTGTAAACCAATATTAAACTTAATGTTAATATGATACGCTTACGGAGTTCTGTTACCCTCCAAATGTTTTTGATATTTTGAATAAATCTTTTCATTTAGAAATTTAAATTTCAGTACAAACTCCACCTAAAGCTTCTATCGCCGCTTTTGCAGTTGCAGAAAATTTATGCGCTGTAACATTAATTTTTGTTTTTAATTCCCCTCTATTTAAGATTTTAACCAAATCTTTTTTTGCAACTACTCCATTTTCTTGAAGTAATTCTAGGTTAATTTCTTTTAGTTTTTTTCTCTCAACAAGCTCTTGAATAAGACCAAGGTTTACACCTTTATAAGAAACTCTATTAATGTTCTTAAAGCCAAACTTAGGCACTCTTCTTTGCAATGGCATCTGACCACCTTCAAAACCAATTTTGGTTTTATAACCTGATCTTGATTTGGCACCTTTGTGTCCACGAGTAGATGTTCCTCCACGTCCAGAACCTTGACCTCTAGCTATTCGTTTTCCTTTTTTTACTGACCCTTCTGCGGGTGTTAAATTATTTAAATTCATTTCAATAATTTTTATTCAACAACTTCAACTAAATGACTAACCTTTTTAATCATTCCTAGTATTTGAGGAGTTGCATCTTTTTCCACTACTTGGTTTATTTTACTTAAGCCTAAAGCTTTTATCGTTGCCTTTTGATTTGACGGCCTTCTAATAATACTTCGTACTTGTTTAATTTTTATCTTTTCCATTTCTTTTAACTTAACCGTTAAATACTTTTTCAATTGAAATACCACGCTGATTTGCAACATCATTTACATCTCTCATTTGAGCCAATGCATCCATTGTAGCTTTAACAACATTATGAGGATTTGATGAACCTTGAGATTTAGCCAATACATTGTGAACTCCAACACTCTCTAAAACAGCACGCATTGCACCTCCTGCAATTACACCTGTTCCTTCTGATGCTGGCTTCAACAATATACTTGCTCCGGAATATTTACCTTTTTGAGTATGAGGAACTGTTCCTTTGTGAATTGGAACACGAATTAAATTTTTCTTCGCATCATCAATTCCTTTGGTAATTGCCTCTGTAACTTCCTTTGCCTTTCCTAAACCGTGTCCTACAACACCATTCTCATCACCGACAACAACAATTGCAGAAAAACTAAACGTTCTACCACCTTTGGTAACTTTAGTAACACGATTTACAGAAACTAACTTATCTTTAAGTTCAATATCTGCTGATTTTACTCTATTTGATTTCAATGTAGCCATTTTAATTAAAATTTTAAACCTCCTTCTCGTGCAGATTCAGCTAATGCCTTTACACGTCCATGATATAAATAACCGTTTCTATCAAAAACAACATTTTCAATACCTGCATCATTTGCTTTTTTAGCAATTAATGAGCCTACTTGAGTAGCTTGATTGATCTTGTTCTCTTTTGATTTTTTATCTGTCTCTGATGCAGCTGAAACTAAAGTTTTGCCTGAAAGATCATCGATGATCTGAGCATAAATTTGCTTGTTACTTCTGAAAACAGATAATCTTGGAATAGAACCCGTACCGTTGACTTTTTTACGAATACGTTTCTTTATTTTTAATCTTCTCTTAATTTTTGATAATGCCATAACTAAATATTATATTATTTTGCTGCTGCAGTTTTACCTGCTTTACGTCTTAATTCTTCACCTACATACTTGATCCCCTTACCTTTATATGGCTCTGGTTTTCTTAATGAACGAACTTTTGCTGCTGCTTGTCCAACCAACTGTTTGTCAATTGATTCAAGAGTAACAATAGGAGCTTTTCCTTTTTCACTTACAGTGGTTACTTTAATTTCCTTAGGGAATTCAAGGATTATATTATGAGAATAACCTAAAGACAAATCCAATTGCTGTCCTCTAGCATTGGCTCTGTATCCAACACCAATCACTTCTAATTCCTTTTTATAACCTTGTGAAACTCCTATAACCATATTGTTCACCAAAGCTCTATAAAGACCATGTTTTGAACGATGTTGAGGAGCATCAGACTCTCTTGAAAATGAGATTTCAGAATCTTCAATAGTAACCGTAACACATGAATCAATCTCTTGAGTTAATTCACCTTTCGAACCTTTTACAGTGATGATGTTATTATTAAAACTTACATCAACTCCTTCAGGTATCGTTATTTTTGCATTTCCTACTCTAGACATTTTAAATACTTTTTAATATACGTAACATAAAACTTCACCACCAACATTAAGCTTTTTAGCTTCTTTATTAGTGATCACTCCTTTAGAAGTTGATAATATCGCAACTCCTAGACCATTTAGAACTCTAGGCAGCTCATCAACTCCTTTATACTTTCTCAAACCAGGTGTTGATACTCTGTCAATTCTGGTTATTGCAGGTAATCTATTTGTTGCATTGTATTTAAGTGCAATCTTAATGTTACCTTGTTTATTGTCATCTTCAA
>NZQU01000090.1 GCA_002696025.1 Crocinitomicaceae bacterium | reverse complement strand
CTATATGTTTTTTGTATTTAATGTTCGTGAAAAATCTTTTTACACAAATGCAGAAAATCAATAATGAAAGTTCCCTTTTTCAGATGAAATTGTTAATTCTTTCTTTTTGGATGCCTCCACACGTCCAACAATTTGTGCGTCGACATTAAAAGATTTAGAAATAGCAATTATATCTGAGGCAATTTCATTGGGTACATAAAGTTCCATTCGATGCCCCATATTAAATACTTTATACATCTCTTCCCAAGAAGTTCCAGATTCTTTTTGAATTAAATCAAATAGAGGAGGCACAGAAAAAAGATTGTCTTTAATGATGTGAACATTGTCAACAAAATGCAGCACTTTGGTTTGTGCACCTCCAGAGCAATGAACCATTCCATGTATTGATTTACTATGTTTACTTAGTATCTTTTTTATAATTGGTGCATATGTCCGAGTTGGAGATAAAACAAGAGATCCCATATCTAATTCAACATTTTCAATGGTATCTGTTAGCTTTTTTGATCCAGAATAAACCAGTTCATTAGGAACCATAGGGTCAAAACTTTCAGGAAAATCTGAGGCCAATGACTTGTCAAAGACATCATGTCTAGCAGAGGTTAGCCCATTACTGCCCATGCCACCATTATATCGGTCTTCATAAGAGGCTTTTCCATATGAAGAGAGGCCAACAATTACATCTCCAGCCTGAATATTGTCATTTGAGATGACACTAGATCGTTTCATCCTGCAAACAACTGTTGAATCAACAATAATTGTTCTTACAAGATCCCCAACATCAGCAGTTTCACCTCCTGTGGAATAAATTTCAATACCATGGTTTCTTAAATCTTCGAGTAGTTCTTCGGTTCCATTAATAATAGCTGAAATTACCTCTCCTGATATTAGGTTTTTATTTCTTCCAATGGTTGATGATAGTAAAATAGGTCCTGTTGCACCAACACATAAAAGGTCATCAATGTTCATAATTAGAGCATCTTGAGCAATACCTTTCCAAACAGAAATATCTCCTGTTTTTTTCCAGTACATATAAGCCAAAGATGATTTGGTGCCAGCTCCATCAGCATGCATAACAACACAGTGGTCTTTATCACCTGTAAGATAATCTGGGACAATTTTACAGAATGCTTTTGCAAACAAACCTTTGTCTACCTTTTTTATTGCTTGGTGAACATCTTCTTTTCCTGCAGAGACGCCACGTAGGTTGTATCTAGTATCTGACATATATTAAGGCACAAAATTAAAAAAATACTCTCACTAGAGTAGGCATATGTTATTATTCTTTGTTAATAAAAAAGATTATTTTTTTAAATCTAAAATAAGTTTGATTTTGGTTCCTTTTCCTGGTTCGCTTTCGAATAAGCCTTTTAATTTAGAAATTTTCATACGGTGTTTTACGTTTTGAATTCCGAGTCCTTCCTCGATTTTCATTTCATCAAAACCAATTCCGTCATCTTTTATTTCTATTTCAATTTGTTTGTCATTTTTATGAACCTTAAAGAAGATATGGTCTGCTCTAGAATGTTTAAGTGCATTATTTATAACCTCTTGAACAATTCGATATAAATTAAACTTATCAATATGAGATAAATCTTCTTCAGATACGTTCTTTTCAACTTCAATAAAAAACTCTAATCGACCTGTTGCATTTATTCTGTTTGCAAATCTATTGATGGCATTTAAAAAACCTCTTTCAAGTTCTGGAGGTAAAAGATTATAAGCAATTTCTTTTATTTCTTTAATGCAATTTTGAATAATTTTACCAACTTCAACATGCTGCTCTTTTTGAGATTCCTCTATGCTCATGTTTTGAAATAGTAAGTTTAACAAAACCATGTTTTGACCTATGCCGTCGTGCAGTTCTCGNGCTATTTTTTTCTTTTCACCNTCTTCNGCCTGAGAAATAATATCAAATTTATTTTTNTCAAAAAGAATTTCATCTGTTTTATTATTGACATGGGCAATAAATGAGAGTTCTTTNTGCTCNAGCTTGTTAAGGCTTANTTCAACAATAATTTCATCTCCATTATCNTTNTTTTGAGTGAATTCATTNTTATAAGAATCAAAATCATTTAAGTTTTCAAAGCGAACTTCCTTATCCACATTAAAATCATAAAAAGACTTTCCNAGAATAGACTCATTGTCCATGCAATAAAGATGAAGACAGGCATCATTTGCCATTTGAATATTTAAATTTTCACCCACAAGCTTAAACATAGGTAAAGGGGAATTGTTAAATACATCTCGATATTTCTTTTCGGAATGCTCTAATTCTTGATTTAAGGATTTTCTTAGAAGACCATACCGTATTGTTTTGGCTAGAATCTGAGGTCTAATTTCGCTTTTTAAAAGATAGTCTTGAGCTCCTTTAGAAACAACTTCTTCAGCAATTTTTTGATCATCCATACCAGACAAAACAAAAACACAACACTCACTGAATAATTTATCAATAGCCTCATAGGTTTCTATTCCATGAGAGTCAAGAATATTTAAGTCTAATAAAATAAGATCAGGAGTAAACTCTTCACTGGCTTCTTTTGCCTCTTCAATAGATTGAACAGAAAGTGAATCTCCAATTTGAAAGCCAAGAGTAGACAGCTGAAATTGAAGCAAGTCTGCAAAAGACTGGTCGTCTTCAACAATAAGAATCTGTGCAATTTCCATGGATATACCAGGTTTATTTTTTTATGAATTTATGAGTATTCCCTAAATATACTCGTTCTCTGTCAATAAGTTTATTGAGTTCATTAAAAAATACAGAAACATCTTTTTCTTCAAGTGAATTTAGTGGAAAAAAAAGCTGAATATCTTCTATGTATTCAAAAAAAACAGATTGTTGATGAATGCTTATTTTTCTTAGCCCTTTAAAGTAGATGACCTGAACTTCTCTATCGGCTATGACAATTGCTTTTGATGAGACACTTATTCGGTATTTGTTTCTGCCTAAAACAATAAAAAAAAGAGAGTCAATTGAGCTAATTACCAGAAGGCTGTAAAGAGCAAATGAAGATGGAGTTAGCTTAAAAAATGCAATTGAAAAGCAAAGCATAATAAATATTTCAATAACTAAATAAGTTACAACTCTACCTCTTCTTTTCTTTCCAATACGAGCACTCCATTTAAACTGCTTTATCTTATTTGCAACGTTTAGGGCAGACCATCTTTTAACACTTCTTAAAAGATGAAATAGACCACAGATAAATGTGCCGACATAAAAAATCTCTTTTTGATATGGTATTTCACGGCCAGTAATTCCCAAGCTGTCAATAGGAATATCCAAGCCAATATAAACTGAAAAAAGAATCAGGGGAAAAACAACAACTAAAGAAACGAGGTTAACAAATTTATTCATTTGGAATTGCTTTTAGCATTCGCTTTAGCTTATTAATTTCCTGCTCCATTGCATTGATTTTTCCCTGTGTTTCTTCTTTTAATTTGTTTGCTCCTTTCGAATTGGCAAAAAAGCTAAGATTTCGCTCCATTTGCAACATATTAGAGGTAATCTTATCTATGTTTTTTCTTAAAGAAGTTTTTTCCTTTTGAAGAATGGTTGTTCTATTATTTCCACTTGATATAGAGTCGATCTTTGCTTTAAATAAAAGCAGTTCTTTTTTCTCTGGTTCAATATCTAAGCTTTCATATTGACGATCTAAAGCTTCTTTAAAAGCCTTGTTTATTTCACTGAACTTATTTTTGGGAAGCGGGCCTAATTTTTTATATGAAGCGTGAAATTCTTTTAATGATTTAGTATTAGACTGTAAATCATCTGATTTTTTAAAAGCAATTACAGTTTGAATTAGCGCTTCATATTGAGCAACATTTTGTTCCTTTTCTTTTTCAAGACTTTCAATTTGAGCCTCTTTTGCTTTAAAAAAGTAGTCGCATTTTTTTCTAAACTGTCTCCAAAGCTTGTTCTCATTTCGTGGTCCGGCATTTCCAATTTTTTTCCATTCCTTTTGAAGAGAAATAAATTTACGTGTTGAAATGTCCCACTCAGTTGAGTCTTTAAGTTTTTCAGCTTCCTCGATTAATGCCTGTTTTTGTTTTACAAGTCCCGAATATTGATCTTCTATTGCTTTATTGAATGCATTTCTTTTTTCAAAAAACAAATCACAATGACTTCTAAATTCTTTCCAAACAGCTTCATTTTCTTTTTTGGGTCCAAATCCTATTTGCTTCCATTTAAGCTGAAGCTCTTTTATTAGTTCGGTTTTGCCACTCCACTGTTTTTGACTGTCAATTTCATCTGCTTTTTCAGTAATNAGCTTTAGTTCTTCAATNAGAACTTGNTTTCGCTCAATATTTTCAATCATTGCAGATCTGCGCTNGTTATAGTAGGCGTTTATTTTTTCATATACAGCTTTAACTGATTGCCAATAGGACTCCTTGATTTGTTCCCATTCATTATTGGGCACAGGACCAATTCCTTCCCAGTCATTTTGATATTCACGAAGAAGGGATTCCATTTCCTTTATGGATTTAACACCCAAAAGATTTTGAATTTGACTTATTTTCTCACTTTTAAGCTGGGCATTTCTTTGATAGTCGTGTTCTTTAAGCTCACGGTATATATTAATATTATAAAAGAAAAGCTCCATTAATCTTGAATATTCTTTCTGTATATCGTCTCTTTTGGCTCTTGGAATATCGCCTATTTTTTTCCATGCTTCATGAACTTCTTTTTGAGCCGAAAATGCGGAGCCAATATTTTCCTCCTCTTCAATAACCGTTCTAAGTTTAGCAAGAAGGCTGTTTTTTTGCTTTAAATTTTCCTCCTCTAAAATCTTTACAAGGTCAAGCTGTTTTTTTCTTTTGCTTTGAAATTCAAGAAAAAGGTCTTTAAACTGATCTTTTACATCATTAAAGCTTACAGGTAAATAATCCTCTTTTTTTTCTTTTGCCTCTAATTCTTTGACTTGTTCTTTTCTTTCTTGTTCAAGAATAAAGTCATAAAACTTTCCTTTTAGATCTTGTGCATCTCTTCCTACAGAAATTAAATCATCTTCAGCAAGAAGTTTTTCTAAAGTGGTAATAAAAGATTGTGTGTCCATGATAAAGCTATACTAATACAGGTGCGCTAAACTCTGATAATTTAACAAATTCATTCATTCTTTCTTCGAGCATTGAAGAATTGATTTCCATAAGTTTTTGAGTGCCAAATTTTTCTACAGTGTAAGAAGCAAGGGCAGACCCTGCAATTATCGCTCTTTTCATATTGTCAAATGAAACATCATCTGTAGCAGATATATAGCCCATGAATCCTCCTGCAAATGTGTCTCCAGCTCCTGTCGGATCAAACACTTCTTCTAATGGCAAAGCAGGAGCAAAAAAGATGTTGTCTTCATGAAAAAGTAGCGCCCCATGTTCTCCTTTTTTTATAATTAAATACTTAGGGCCCATTTCTCGTATTGTCTTTGCCGCTTTAACAAGTGAATAGTCTCCAGAAAGTTGCCTTGCCTCTTCATCGTTAATAATTAATACATCAACAAGAGCAATGGTCTTTTTTAACTCTTCAAGCGCTATATCCATCCAAAAATTCATGGTGTCCATTGCAATAAGTTTCGGTCGATTATTCAAGCGTTCAATTACTTGCCTCTGAACCTGAGGAGATAAATTACCCAGCATTAAGTAATTAGAATTCTGGTATGATTCAGGAACAATAGGGTCAAAATGTTCAAGAACATTTAATTCAGTTACAAGAGTGTCTCTAGAATTCATATCGTTGTGGTATTTTCCCGACCAAAAAAAAGATTTCTCTCCTTTTTTAATTTGAAGACCAGTTAAGTTGATGCCTCTTTTCTCCATTTCAGTCATTGTTTCTGTTGGAAAATCATCGCCAACAACAGAAATTAATCCTTGGTTCTTTTCAAAAAAAGATGACGCAAGGCTAATGAAGGTTCCTGCCCCTCCAACAATTTTATCTGTTTTTCCAAATGGAGTCTCTATTGCATCAAAAGCAACACTTCCTACTGTTAATAATTGCATAATTGTATATTTTGGATTGCAAAGATAACTAAAAACTAAGTTTTTAACACTTTAAATCAATGCAATTCAATAGATTTGTTAAAGATTGCCGAATTATAATCTATTTAAATAAAAGCCGTTACATGCAAGAATATGGATTATTGAGTTTACTTCCGCCTGTTATAGCTATTTTTTTAGCTATCAGAACAAAGCAAGTATTTATTTCTCTTATTACAGGAATATGGATTGGTTGGGTTATTTTATCAGACTTTAATCTTTTTACGGGAACGATCGCAACAATTGATGCTGTTGTTAATGTTTTTAAAGATGCCGGCAATACACGTGTTGTTTTATTTACATTGTTGGTTGGTGCCCTTATAGCTTTTATGCAAAAATCGGGAGGCATTGATGGTTTTATAAAATACATGAGTAGAATTATTAGTGATGATGAAAAAGATTTAAAAAGAAACAGAATAAAAGTTCAATTGATGGCTGCTGTAACAGGGACATTGATATTTGTAGAATCAAATATTTCTGCATTAACTGTTGGAACTGTTTTTCGTCCAATTTTTGATAAGTTAAAAATTTCCAGAGAAAAGCTGGCGTATATTGCTGACTCTACATCTGCTCCATCTAAACTCTTATTTCCTTTTAATGGTTGGGGAGCTTATATTATGGGTTTATTGGCCATACAAGGTGTTGACAATCCATTTGGAGAATTAATATCCTCAATGCTTTTTAACTTTTACCCTGTATTGGTTTTGCTTATTTTGTTTTTCTTTATTTCCAAAGGGAAGGATTTTGGCCCAATGAAAAAAGCTGAAATAAGATCCAGGACAGAAGGCAAGCCATTTGCAGATGGATCAACTCCAATGATTTCAGAGGAAATAACTATGTTGGAAACAAAAAAGGGTATTAAACCAAAGGTTTTTAATATGATTTTGCCTATTGTTTCAATGATTGTCTTTATGCCTATAATGTTAATTTACACTGGTTGGGATTCACCTGAAAACAATTCCTCTTATACCTTTATTGATCGTTTCTTTTCTACAATTGGAAATGGTTCAGGCTCAGCCTCTGTTCTTTATTCAGTATTATTTTCATTAATTATTAGTAGCATTTTTTACAGAGCTAAAAAAATATTAGGGTTAAAAGAAATAATAGAAACAACAATAAAAGGAATGTCTGGGATGGTATCCCTAGCATTGCTTATGGTTTTGGCCTTTTCAATAGGAGCTTTGTGTAAAGAAATTGGAACAGGAACATATGTCGCGGGTGTTTTAAATACCCATTTATCTTCTGTTTTAATTCCATTGATTTTGTTTTTATGTAGTTGTTTTATTTCTTTTTCAACAGGAACTTCCTGGGGTACTTTTGCCATAATGCTTGCTATTGCGATTCCTCTTGCAACAGAAATGAATATAGATCTTTCAATAGCAATTGCAGCTTCTCTAGGAGGGGGGTTGTTTGGAGATCATTGTTCACCCATTTCAGATACTTCGGTTATTTCTTCAATGGCCTCAGCAAGTGACCACATTGATCATGTCAAAACTCAATTGCCTTATGCCCTTTCGGCTGGCGTAATAACGGCTGTTTTATATCTTTTGTTGGGGCTTGTGTTTTTGTGATTTAAATGCTCAGAATCGCTTCATTTTCTTCTATCTCACAAAGCGTATCACGAAGCTCATTTATATCAAATGAGGTTACTAATTTAATTCTGTATTGTTTGAAGTGCTTATACCCTCTAAAATAGTTTCCATAATGCCGTCTCATTTCAACAATTCCAAGGGACTCTCCTTTCCATTTTACACTCATGTTTAGGTGTTGTCGTACCACATCTACTCTTTCTTTTAACTCAGGTTTATCCAGATGTGTTTGCGTTTTTAAATAATGTTTAATTTCGTTAAAAATCCAAGGATAGCCAATGCTTGCTCTTCCAATCATAAGTCCATCAACACCATATTCATTTTTATATTTAAGGGCTTTTTCAGGTGAATTTATATCCCCATTTCCAAAGACCGGGATGTGCATTCTCTGATTGTTTTTTACGTCTCTAATTAGAGACCAGTCCGCCTCTCCCTTATACATTTGTTTTCTTGTTCTGCCATGAATTGAAATGGCTTCAATTCCCACATCTTGAAGTCTTTCTGCCACATCAACAATGAATTTTGTTTGATCATCCCACCCAAGTCTTGTTTTAACAGTAACAGGAAGGCTTGTTGACTTCACAATTTCTGCTGTCATTTTAACCATTTTTGGAATGTCTTGCAGAATCCCTGCCCCAGCACCTTTACAAGCAACTTTTTTTACAGGACAGCCATAATTGATGTCAATGATGTCTGGATTTGTTTTCTCAATGACTTTTGTGGCTTCCTTCATGCTGTCAATTTCTGATCCAAAAACCTGAATTCCAATGGGTCTTTCGTATTCATATATGTCAAGCTTTTGCATGCTTTTTGCTGCATCTCTAATAAGGCCTTCAGAAGAAATAAACTCAGTGTACATAAGGTCTGCACCATTCTTTTTGCACAGTGCTCGAAATGGTGGGTCACTAACATCTTCCATAGGTGCCAAAAGGATGGGGAAATCCCCCAAATCAATATTTCTTATCTTAACCACAGCCGCAAAGATAAGGAATCTATATTTTGAAATAAACTTTGTGCTCAATCGTTTTTTTTATCTTTATCAAATCATTTAAAAAACTTAGCTATGTTAATGCCTTTTAACCTTCAAAAATGGATTGAAGAAAATAGAGATTTATTAAAGCCTCCTGTTGGGAATAAAAACTTGTATGTAGAAGCTGGAGATTTTATTGTCATGGTAGTTGGTGGGCCAAACGCGCGAAAAGATTATCATTACAATGAAAGTGAGGAGTTGTTTTATCAGATAGAAGGAGATATTACGGTTCGTATTCAGGAAGATGGAAAACCAAAAGATATTATTATCAGAGAGGGGGAAATGTTTTTGCTTCCAGCTAAAATTCCTCATTCACCAATGAGAGGGCCTAATACTGTTGGCTTAGTAATAGAGCTTGTTAGAAAAGGCAGGGATTTAGAAGATGGTTTAATGTGGTTTTGTGATTCTTGTAATCATTCATTGAAAACATACAAATTTAAACTTGACAATATAGAGACGGATTTTATTTCACGATTTAAGGAGTATTACAGATCAGAAAAAATGCGTACTTGTGATAAATGTGGTGATGTGATGAAGGTGGATGAAAGGTTTGCCTAATGGGAGAACAAAAATCAAATAGGAATAAGCAATTAAGTAAATATTTAAAATTTTCTTCTCTGGGAATTCAGATGGGAGTTATTATTGCATTTTTTACTTGGTTGGGAACATATTTGGATATGTCTCAAAATTCTGACATTCAATGGTGGACCTTATCATTGTCTTTGTTTGGTGTTATTTCTTCACTGGTTTTGGTAATAAGGGAAGTGATTAAAATGAATAAATAAATGACTGTTAGATCTGAATATCAATTTAAATCATTTTTTATTACGCTTTTTATCTCTTTATTTTATGGGGCTTTTTATTTGTCAGGTTTTTTTAAGGACTTAATAGATAAGTACTATATTTTTATTGGCTTTCTTTTCACCCTTGCACTATTCTCAAGTATTATTATTTTGCCATCTTTTGGCCTTAAAAAAAGCGAGTTTGTCGTGCGCTTTTTAATCATGATTACATTTCAAATGTTATTTATGATGTCTGTTTTGCTATATGAATCCTATGTATTTAAAAACTCAAAAGAATTCGTTTTTCACCAGCTCATAATTTTTATTGCCTACCTGATTTTGCATTCTGTATTAATGATTAAAATTCAGAAAAAACAAATCGATAATTAGCGTTTGTTTTTTTTGTAAAAAGCTATTTTATAAGCATATGAAAGCTTGAGAATCAAATAATTTGTGGGATCTGGAAGGTTTATTTTTTTATCGTAGATAAATTGGAGACCAAATTCATGGGGTCCGTCTATTTCAAAATCAACCCCAACAGCAGTTCTTATTTTATTAAACCGTTTTCCAAGAGGCCCATGCGTTGGATTGTAATAAAATTCAGTGGAAAGGTGAGGGGTAAAGATGCTATTTTCGATGTCGTATTTAATTCTTGGTCTAAATCTAATGGCATTGTCAAAATCTGGTTCGTAGTTACTGTTAAATATTCTGCCATATGCATATTGATATCTTAGTCTGAAGTTGCCATAAAATCGATTTTGCTTATGTGATAAGCCTAAATTTGCGTTGATTCTATTAGAGTTTAGATAATTTGTGTTTTCTTGCTTTTTTGAAATGATTCGGTAGTCAAGTGAGGCACTAAGCCATTTAAAAACTTTATATTTTACACTAAGCTGCGTAAAGGAGGTGCTTAGGCCATTGTTTCCAATTCTGTTGTTGAGTTCAGCATTTATAGCCAAATCTCTTGTAATTTTAGTTTTTAATCCTGTTTCAAGCCATAATTGTCCATTGTTTTGAGAATGGACACAAAAACCAATTGAAAAAAGAAAAAAAGATGTGAAAATTAGATTTTTCATCAATATCTTCTTACAATAATTTCTCCTAAATCAAATACTTGCTTTTTTTCTGAAATGGAAACAGGATATACTATAACGGTGTCATGGTCAGCCCCTTGAACTTCCTCATAAACAAAGATTTGGTAGTTGCCTTTTTGTAAATACCTAAATTCAAAACTACCATCATAACTTGTTTTTATATCATTGTCATAAAAAGTATTTTCATTTCCATAAACAATATAAACATCTCGATCAGCACCTGGGTATGTGTCTTGTAAGGTTGTTCCTGCATTGTTATAATCTTGTACGGTAATTTTTCCTTTAATTGTTGCTGCTCCACCTTCTCCTTCTATTTTGTTGCAAGATGAAAAGATAAAAAGAATAAATAGGGATAGTGTGTAGATGGTTAATTTAGAGTTCATATTGTTTTAATATTATTTTAACACAAAGATATAATTATTGATTATTTATAAGAATTAAATGTTTTGTAACCAACCAATATATTGTAAATGTCGTCTAAATGATAGAAAAAGCAGAACATATTCTTGGTTTTTTCGTTAATATCAATAAGAATAAAGATTATATTTATACGATTACTTTATCATGAGACTTAAACTTTCTTTTATTACCCTTTCTATTTTTGCGATTTGTTTTGTTTTTAGACAGTCCGCTTTTTCACAATTAATTATCAACGAATATTCTACTTCAAACAGAAATATCCAAACCAATTCTTATGGTGATTATGAGGATTGGATTGAAATACATAATCCTGGCGCATCTAATGTAGATATTAGCAATTGGTACATTTCTGATAAATCTTCCAATTTAACCAAATGGCAAATTCCAAGTGGATCAGTAACTGCTGGAGGGTACACTTTGATTTATTGTTCTAAAAGAGGAGAGGTAACAGGAGGAGGAGAAATTCATACGAGTTTTGGCTTGTCTCAAACTGAAAATGATTGGATCATATTATCAAATGATGTAGGCAGTGTTATCGACTCATTTAAAATTGTTCATTTTACAAAGGAAGACCACTCTGTAGGCAGGTCAACAGATGGAGCGATAGACTTCAAGCTATTTACAGTGCCAACTCCAGGGGCACCAAATTCTGGAGCTCAAGATTTTTATACTCCAAAACCTGTTTTTGATTTGGCTCCTGGTTTTTATGTGGGTTCTCAAAATTTAAGCATTTCATGTGCGGATCCTTCAGCAAATATCAGATATACTACAGATGGTTCTGAACCAACTACTGCTTCAACATTATACAGTGGTCCCATTAATATTTCTTCAACAACAGTAATTCGTGCTGTAGCATTTGGTGTTAATGAGCCATCTTTTACGGAAACTAATTCTTATTTTATTGATGTAACACATACGGTTCCAGTTGTTTCGGTAAGCGGTCAGGGAGTTATGCAATTGGTTTTGGGTAATCAGATTACACCCGTTGGAGCTTTTGAGTTATTTGAAGAAGACGGTAGTTTTATTGACGAAGGAGAGGGTGATTTTAATAAGCATGGTAATGATTCATGGGCCTATGATCAAAGAGGTTTTGATTTTATTATGCGGGATCAGTATGGGCATAACGGAAGAATAAATCATCAAATTTTTAATAATTCTCCAAGGCCAAAGCATCAAAGGGTGATTTTAAAACCAGCAGCGAGTGATAATTATCCAGAAGAAACAACAGGGGCTCATATTAGAGATGCATTTGTTCATACATTATCTATAAAGGCGAACATGAGGTTAGATGAAAGAACTTCTAGATCTTGCGTTGTATATATAAATGGCCAATATTGGGGGGTTTATGAAATTAGAGAAAAAGCAATGAATCATGATTATACAGATTATTACTACAACCAAGATAAATATGATCTTTATTACTTGAAAACTTGGGGCGCTACTTGGCAACAATATGGTGGTGCAAATGCAACCAATGATTGGAATTCTTTGAGAGCCTATGTGGCAGGAAATAATATGGGAGACCCAGCATTATTTAGTTATGTAGACAGTCTTCTTAATTGGAAGTCTTTGTGTGATTACTTTATGTTCAATTCTTATATCGTAAATAAAGATTGGTTAAACTGGAATACTGCTTGGTGGAGAGGGACTAATTTAAATGGGACTAAGAAAAAATGGAGATATACGCTTTGGGATATGGATGCTTCCTTTGGTCACTATACAAATTATACAGGAATCCCAGATGTGACAGCAAATGCAGATCCATGTAATGCGGAAAATCTTCCAGATCCTGGTGGAGAGGGGCATACAGAAATACTTAGTAAGTTAATAAATGAAAATCCAGATGTTGAACAATATTACATAGCAAGATACATTGATTTAGTGAATACTCATTTTTCATGTGATTCGATGTTGGCTATGCTTGACAGTATGGTTTTGGTAATTGACCCCGAAATGCCTGATCAAATTGCAAAATGGGGAGGTACATATGCTGGATGGCAAGCAAATGTTCAATTGATGCGAGATTTTATTGAAGATAGGTGTGCTGCTTTGGCGGCAGGTTTAATTAACTGCTATGATTTGATAGGCCCATATGCTGCTACATTTGATGTTAGTCCTGCAAATGCAGGAGAAATTAAGGTTAATTCAGTTTGGGCACCATACTACCCATGGACCGCTGATTATTTTGGTGGAATAGCTACAAATATTATTGCAAAGCCAGAAAATGGATTTGCATTTAGCCATTGGGAATATAACATTGGTCCTCTAAGTATGATTGACCAACAGGATACAAACAGTTTTGATATTTCTGCTGCAGAAAA
>NZQU01000089.1 GCA_002696025.1 Crocinitomicaceae bacterium | reverse complement strand
CTGTTCCAATTATGGCCGTTATAGCAGTTATTTTTGGTCGATTTATAAGGAAATTAAGTAAAAATGCTCAAAACTTTACAGCTTCTGCAAATTCAATTGTTGAAGAATCTTTAACTGGAATATCAAATGTAAAATCGTTTACTCAAGAAATATTTACTTTAAATAAATACAAGGTTTCTACTGATGAAATAAGAAAGCTAAATGTAAAAAGTGGATTGTGGAGAGGTGTATTTGTATCCTTTATAATTTTCTGTTTATTTGGGGCTATTATTTTTATCATTTGGAAAGGGTTGTTGATGACTCAAGGTGCTAATCCTGAATTATCATCTCAAGGTTTTTACCAATTTATATTGTTTACAATAATGATGGGAGCTTCTGTTGGTTCGCTTCCTGATTTATACGCCTCTATACAAAAAGCAGCTGGAGCCAGTGAGAATTTGTTAGAAATATTAAATGGTAAAACGGAATCTAATTTTATTTCTGGCGATCAAAAATTTGAATTTTTAGGAGCAATTAAATTTGAAAATGTGACATTCTCATATCCTCAAAGAAAAGATATAACCGTATTAAAAAATATTTCGTTTTCAATTAAACCAAATGATCATATTGCTATTGTAGGTGCTTCTGGTGCAGGAAAAAGTACAATAGCGTCATTATTATTACATTTTTATTATGAATTTAATGGTGATATAAAGTATGATGATATTTCAATAAACAAGATTGAAATTGAAAGTTTGAGAAAACAAATTGCCATTGTACCTCAGGAAGTTATTTTATTTTCAGGCTCTATAAGAGATAATGTTTCGTTTGCAAATCCTAACGCATCAGATGATGAAATTAATTCGGCTTTAAAAAAAGCCAATGCTTGGGAATTTGTTAATGAATTTCCAGATAATCTTAATACAGAAGTAGGGGATAGGGGAATTCAGTTGTCAGGAGGTCAAAAACAAAGAATTGCTATAGCTAGAGCAATTTTAAAAAACCCCAAAATTTTAATCCTGGACGAAGCTACATCTTCATTGGATTCGGAATCTGAGAAATTGGTTCAAGATGCTATGAATAAGTTAATGATTGGAAGAACTTCAATAGTAATTGCCCATAGGTTGTCTACCGTAAGAGAGGCTGATAAAATTTTAGTGCTAAAAAATGGTGAATTGGTTGAAGAGGGTTCTCATGACTCATTAATTAAGCTAAAAGGATTTTACAGCAAATTAGTTGATCTACAAAACATCCATTAGGAAATAAACTATTCCCATTTAAACAAAGGCAAATCGCTCATTAATTCATGAACATTATTCTTTGTTTGTTTGATTATTTCTTCATTTTGATTATTCTCAATAACATTATTGATCAAGTCAACAATATTAGGGATGTCATTTTTATTGATTCCTCGAGTTGTAATTGCAGATGTGCCGACTCTCATTCCCGATGTTATAAAAGGAGATTCTGTATCAAAAGGAACCATATTTTTATTAACTGTAATCTCAGCTTTCTCCAGTGATTCTTCAGCAATTTTCCCTGTAATATTTTTAGATCGCAAATCAATTAGCATTGAATGGTTGTCTGTTCCCCCTGATATGATTTTGTATCCTTTATCAACGAAACATTGAGCCATTATTTGGGCATTTTCTTTTACAGCTTTTGTGTAGTTTTTATATTGGGGTTCTAATGCTTCACCAAAAGCAACTGCTTTTGCAGCAATTACATGTTCCAATGGGCCTCCCTGAGTTCCTGGAAAAACTGCTGCATCAAGTAATGATGCCATTGTTCTTAGATTTCCATTTTTCCATTTAATACCAAATGGGTTTTCAAAATTATGTCTCATCATAATGATTCCACCTCTTGGTCCTCTTAATGTTTTGTGAGTAGTTGATGTTACTATATGACATTTTTCTAATGGATCATTTAGTAAATTCGTTGCAATTAATCCCGCTGGATGCGATATGTCAGCTAATACAATTGCTCCTATTGAGTCTGCTATAGATCTTATTCGATTGTAATCCCAATCTCTTGAATAGGCAGAAGCACCACAAATAATCATTTTTGGCTTTTCAACACTTGCAATTTTTTCCATTGTATCATAGTCAATTAAGCCTGTTTCCTTATTTACTCCATAGAAATAAGGTTGATACATTTTTCCTGAAAAATTTACTGGACTACCATGAGTTAAATGTCCTCCATGAGATAGGTCAAATCCAAGGATTTTGTCTCCAGGTTTTAAGCAAGCAAGAAAAACGGCTGCATTTGCTTGAGCTCCAGAATGGGGCTGGACATTTGCCCAATTTGCTCCAAACAGTTTACATAAACGATCAATTGCTAATTGTTCAACCTGATCGACATTTTCACATCCACCATAATATCTTTTTCCGGGTAAGCCCTCTGCGTATTTATTTGTTAGAATACTCCCCATTGAAGTTAGAACTTCATTACTAACAAAATTTTCTGATGCTATTAATTCAATTCCATTGATTTGTCTTTGCTTTTCTTTTTCGATTAAATCAAAGACCAAAGAATCTCTTATCATTTAAGTTGAAGTTGATTTGCGTAATTGTATTGATAAATACGGTCTAAACCTTCCTTAAGGGTTGTAAGTGGCTTATAACCAGTTAATTCCATAAGTTTTTCAGAGCTACCAACACGTCTTTCAACCTCATAATCATATCTGTTTTTAGGAGCATCAATGTATGTGATTTTAGACATTGAGTCTGTAGTCTTTTTGATAAATGCAGCTAAATCATTGATATTCCATTCTGCTTCATTTGCTATGTTTACTATATGACAACCATCAAGATTCATTAATCTAACACATGATTCAATTGTATCATCAATGTAAGTAAAGTCTCTAGTTTGTTGACCATTACCGAATACAGTAATGGGTTTATTTTCTATTGCTTGCTCAAAAAATCTTGGAACAACCATTCTGTTGTCTTGGTTAGACCCATACACATTAAAAAATCTAACAGATATAACATTTAAATTTCTTTCTTCATGATGAGAGGCTAAATATATTTCATTATATCTTTTAGCCATAGCATATGATGTTCTTGGATCAACAAGTACTTCTTCAGTAAGTGCATTTTTAACAATAGCAGAGTGACTGTAAATACCACTTGTTGATGCATACATGATTCTTTTAACATTGTTTATTTCAGCAGCATCAACTACATTTCTAGTACCAATGACTTCAACATCCATTGTTTCTACAGGATTGTCAGCAACGATATCAACACCAAGAACAGCAGCAAAATGAAAAATCATGTCAACGCCTTTAGACGCTTCAATAACTAAAGATCTATCACGGACATCTCCTTTAATAAATAATAGCTTGTTAAAAGTATCTTTATCAAGTTTGTTTCCTCTTAATAGGGAGTCAAGAACAACAACTTCGTGTCCATCATTTACAAGTCTTTTAGCAAGGTTGCTCCCAATGAAACCTGCTCCTCCAGTAATTAATATCTTCATAAAAAGAACTTTATTCAGGATAAATATTAATGCAAATATCGAAATTTTTCTACAGTTTAATAAATTTTATTGTTTAAATATTTATTAATTAAGAATAATTGCAACTATAATCCTTATTATTTAATTTGTTTTAATTGTTAATCTGTACGAGTTTTATTTAAAGATGTTACTTAAATAAAAAAGTATTTAATTTATGTTCAAATTTGAGCATAGACAGAGAATAAAATTAAATTTGTTAACAAATTAATATAAATTTAGTTCAATCAAAATATGAAGCCATTAATACTAGTTACAAATGATGATGGAATATACTCTAAGGGTATTCAATCTATAATAAATGTAGCTATGGATTTTGGAGATGTTGTTGTTGTTGCTCCCGATAAACCTCAATCTGGAATGGGGCATGCTATTACCATAAATAATCCCCTCAGATTAAATGAGGTGAATTTAATAAATGGTGTTAGATCTTATTCCTCTTCAGGCACACCAGTTGATTGTGTTAAGTTGGGTATTTTCGAAGTTTTAGAAAAAAAGCCAGATTTATTAATATCAGGGATTAACCATGGTGAAAACACATCAACTAACGTATTATATTCTGGAACAATGTCAGCAGCTATTGAAGGAGCTATGGAAGGCATTCCTTCATTGGGTTTTTCTCTAGCAGATTTTGATTCTGATGCAGATTTTAAAGCCTCATCAATTATTGCTTCAAAAATCATTAAAAAGGTTTTATCTATTGATTTNCCAAAAAATAGTTGTTTAAATNTNAATATTCCAAAATTATCCTTTGATGACATCAAAGGGATTAAAATATGTAAACAAGCTAANGCTTTTTGGAATGATCGATTTGAGAAAAGAACAGATCAATTCGGAAATGATTATTATTGGTTGACAGGAGAGTTTTGTGATGCAGATCAAGATCAAGGAACAGATTTATATGCCCTAAGAAATGGCTATGTGTCCGTCGTACCTACTCACTTTGATATGACTGCTAATTATTTAATAGAACAAGTTAAAAATTGGAAACTATGAAGAGGAATTTAAAGTTGATTTATGGACTGTTAATTGGGGTATTTTCACCCATTTTATTTATTCCTGTGTTATTAGCTATTATAGCTGAAGTTCAATATTTTGAATTTACTTACCTATGGGATCAATTTTTAAATTTACATATTATTAGGAGCAAGTATCTATCTCTATGTTTGTTATCTAATTTAGCTTGGTTTTACTTCTTTTTAAATAAACAAAATTATCAAATTGCTAGAGGAATTATTGGAGGAACGTTATTTTATATACCATACATTTTGTATGTGAATTACATATATTAAAAAAATGAAATTATACATAATAGCTGGTGAGGCATCTGGTGACCTTCATGGTTCAAACTTGATTCGATCGATCCGTTCTGAAAATAGTAATATTGATTTCAGATGTTGGGGTGGTGATAAAATGAAAGATGCTGGTGGTAATGTTGTAAAACACATTAATGAACTTGCATTTATGGGTTTTATAGAAGTGATATTTAATTTAAAAACAATTTTAAATAATA
Organism: Crocinitomicaceae bacterium; assembly: GCA_002696025.1. Taxonomy (GTDB): domain Bacteria; phylum Bacteroidota; class Bacteroidia; order Flavobacteriales_D; family Crocinitomicaceae; genus UBA952. Next base: position 10,420 of record NZQU01000089.1, on the reverse strand, counting down.
TATCTTTTTGTAAATCTGACATCGTCGAATATGCTCCCGATGCAATTGTTTTGATAGATTATCCCGGCTTTAATTTAAGAATAGCAGAATGGGCAAAAAAAAATGAAATTCCTGTATACTATTACATTTCACCTCAAATTTGGGCTTGGAATCAATCAAGAGTTCATAAAATTAAAAGGTGTGTTAATCAGATGTACACAATTTTACCATTTGAAAAAGAATTTTATAGAAAATTTGATTATGAAGTTGATTATGTAGGGCATCCCCTAATTGAAGAAATTTTAAAATTTGAAAAATTAAAATCAATAAAAAATGATTTTCATGAAACAAATGGATTTTCAAAAAAACCAATTATTGCATTGTTGCCAGGCAGTAGAGTTCAAGAAATTCGTACCAAGCTGCCAATTATGTTAAAAGCTGTAGTGCCATATGAAGATTATCAAATTATTGTTGCTGGTGCTCCTAATATAGATAAAAGTACTTATGAAAAATTTGGACTTAAAGATCAAGATATAATTTTCCATAAAACTTACGAATTGCTATTTAATTCTAAGATGGCAATTGTTGCATCTGGTACAGCTACTCTAGAAACAGCATTAATAGGAGTTCCTCAAGTTGTATGTTATAAAGGGAGTTGGATTTCATATTCAATCGCAAGAATGCTTATAAAAATCAAATATATTTCATTGGTTAATTTAATAATGGATGAAAAAATAATAGTAGAATTAATTCAAAATAATTGTAACGCTATTGAAATTCAAAAAGAATTAAATAAAATCATGACTAATGAAGTATATAGAAACCAGATGCTTTCTTCATATAAAGACCTTAGATTATTATTAGGTTCAGTTGTTGCAAGTAAAAAAGTAGCACAATCATTGATAAAAAGATTAGAAAAGAACTTAAATGCTTAGATTGATCTTTTTTTATGGGTCTTTATTTTATTTTTCTATTTCAAATGTTTTTTTACAGGATTTGAAAATTAAAATATTTAGTAAGACTGATATTAATAAGGTCTTATTTCACAATTCTAATGGGTCCTATTCAATATATGGAGATTCTTCTTATTTACTTTCTTTAAATGCTGATCAATCAATTGAGATTTATAAATCTGATAATAAATTAACAATTGATTTTAACAATGTTAATATAGGTTCATTTGATAAAATTAGAGTCATTCAAGATTCTTTAAACTCTTCGATTAATATTTCAGTTTTTAATAAAAAAGAATTAAGTAAAAGAATATATAAAGGTGATTTTGAATTGGATATTGATAATGATCATTTGAAGATTATAAATAAAATAGACATGCACAATTATTTGTCTGGAGTCATGTTATCTGAAGTTGGTGAAAGGCGTGATTCTGAATATTATAAAGTTCAAGTTTTAATTAGCAGAACTTATGCTTTAAAAAACATGAAGCGACATATTAAAAATGGTTTTAATCTTTGTGATCAAGTACATTGTCAAGCTTATTATAAATCAAATACAAGTTTTAAAAATAATATTGATGCTGCTGTATATGCTACAAAGGACTTGGTAATTGTCGATTCTTCTAATAATTTAATAGGTTCATTTTTTCACGCCAATTGTGGGGGGCAGACGGTTGAGCCAGACCAGGTTTGGAATGATAAGATTTACTATTTAAAGTCATTTAAAGATACTTTTTGTACAAAAACAAAACAGGCTAATTGGGAAATAAAAATTTTAAAAAATGAATGGTTGGCATATTTTAAAAGAAATTATTTTTTACCTGTAAATGATTCAATCATGAAGACAATGATCTTGAATTTTAAACAACCTTATCGAAAAACATTTTTTATTGATCCTAAATATGGAATACCATTAAGAGATATTAGAAAAGACTTTTCATTAAAATCAACATATTTTAGTTGTTATGAAAATAATGATTATGTACACCTTAAAGGCAGAGGCTTTGGACATGGTGTCGGGCTATGCCAAGAAGGAGCTATAGAGATGGTTAAAAATAACTATAAGTACAGTGAGGTTATAAGATATTATTATCCTGGAACTACAATAATTAATCGGCAAAAAATTGATTAGTTGTCGGTGTTTTGTTTTTTCTTTGTTATTACAAAAATATCTTCATTTTCACGTTTGAAAAACTTTTTTTCTCTAGCAAACTTTTCAACCCCTTCTTTTGTTTTTAAGTTTTTTAATTTCAAATTAAGGCTGTCGATATTTTTTGTTACAAGCTCAATTTTTTCATTTGTTTTTCTGATTTCATTTTTTTTCTTGAATAGATATAAAATATCAGAATCACTCAAAACGAAGGTGTATATTAAAAATAGTGAAAAGGTTAAAAAGAACTTGTTCTTGAATAACGATAAGAATTTTTGCATAACTCAAAACTAGTAATGAATTTTCAATCATTTAAATAAAACAGAAAGTGTTATTCAATACCAAATGTTAATACAAACTATTCACATTGATTAAAATCATTGGTGAAGAAATCATGAAAGTCATCATTATCCAATAAGTACCCTGAGACTTTCTTTAAAAGCACGCAAGGTTTTTCAATTTCTCCTTTTGACTTTAAATAATTACAATAATCAATTATCCCAATTATTAAGATTGTTTTATCAGTTTCCGTATATGTTTCTAGATTATCTAATGATTCAATGTCATTTTGGATGCTTAACATTAGTTCTTTAGCCTTGTCTTTTAGTTTTAGTTTACCGTAACATTTAAGTAATATAAACTTAGGTCCAAGTGTGTTAAATGAAATTTTCATGTATTTACTCATAACAGACTCAGCCTTTTTATATTCTGCCTCTGTAGGCTTTTGATCGCTTGTTAATATAGCTTCAAGAATCATCTCAATTCCTTCTTCTTCAAATATAAAACCTTGAAATTCTTGAAGATATTCATTGAATCTGAAATCTTGACTAATAATTCCGTTATAATCATATTTAACAGCCTTACTTAGCGCTTTCATGGCATCTTTGACAGCATTTTTCCATTTTTGATCAGTTTCTGAAAGACCAGATTGCTTTATTTGATACAATCCTCTTGACAGCCATAAGTAGGGTATAGGGTCTTTTTTGTATTTGTCATTTAATGTATATTTTTCAGCAGATTTCACAAGTTTTTCATAGTCACCATCAGAATAATAGTTGTTTAAGCCATAATTCCCTATTACTGAAATGTAATTTTTTCTAGAAATCTTTGCGCTTTGTTTTGTTTCAGAGTTTTTAACGCTTAAAGCAACACTATAATGGCCAACAGTTTTGAATAATATATTAGGATTTTCATCAGTTAAACTACTCCCTTTTTCAAAATCCCAATTTTTTCCTTTTTCACCTCCACTAACTTTCCATTTATAGACTAACTCACCTGTTTTATCGGAACTGTTATTTGTGAATTCAACAACAGAATTGGCTTCTACAAGTCTTTTATCACATGTAAAATCAGCTTTTGGTGGTTCCGGTGTATCTTGGGCATTTGACCAATAAGATATTAGGCTTATTAGTATTGTTATTAGGTATAGATTTGGTTTCATAATGAATTTTTGAGAGTTTATTTTCAATAACTGTGCCTAAATTTAAAAAAAATGTTTTATTGATTTGCACTTTTAATAAGAAGTTCAAGAATATGACAAGCTGAATCTGATATTTTTGTGCCTGGTCCAAATATTCCAAACACACCACATTCGTATAAGTAATCATAATCTTGCTGAGGTATTACACCTCCAATTACAACCATAATGTCTTTTCTATTTTGTTTTTCAAGCTCATTAAATACCTCTGGAATTAAAGTTTTATGCCCTGCTGCTAATGATGAAATTCCTAGGACATGTACGTCATTTTCAATAGCTTGTTTAACGGCCTCCTTTGGAGTTTGAAATAAGGGGCCTATATCAACATCAAATCCTATGTCAGCAAAAGATGTGGCTATTATTTTAGCACCTCTATCATGTCCATCTTGCCCCATTTTGGCAATCATAATTCGAGGTCTTCTTCCTTCAAGGTTCGAAAACTCTTCAGTAAGCTTTAAAGCTTGATTGTATTTTTGATCTGCCATAAGTTCTTTTGAATAAATTCCACTAATTGATTTTATTGATGCTGTATATCTTCCAAATACATTTTCAAGTGATTTAGAGATCTCACCTAATGTACATCTTTCTCTAGCACATATTACTGCTTTTTCTAATAAATTTTCATGACTACTTACAGCAGCATTTTCAAGATCAGTTAGTGATTTAGTTGCTCTATCATTGTTTCTTGTTGATTTAATTTTATCAAGATTTCTTATCTGAGAATTTCGAACTTTAGAGTTGTCCACATCAAGTATGTCAATATCGTATGATTCGTTTGATTGGTATCTGTTAATGCCAACAATAATATCTTGCTCTGAATCAATTTTTGCTTGTTTCTTGGCCGCAGCTTCCTCAATTTTCATTTTTGGTATACCTGTTTCTATGGCTTTTGCCATTCCTCCTAAACCTTCAATTTCTTGAATTAACTCCCATGCTTCTTCAATTAATGAGTTTGTTAATGATTCTATGTAGTAACTACCAGCAATTGGGTCTATAAAAGAAGTAATCCCAGTTTCATTTTGCAAGTAAATCTGAGTGTTTCTAGCAATTCTAGCTGAAAATTCTGTTGGTAATGCTATGGCTTCATCTAATGCATTTGTATGAAGAGATTGAGTGCCGCCAATAGCTGCTGATAATGCCTCGATACAAGTTCTGGCAATATTATTAAAAGGGTCTTGTTCTGTTAAAGACCATCCAGATGTTTGACAATGGGTTCGTAGAGCTAATGATTTAGAGTTGCCAGGTTTAAACTCATTAATCATTTTTGCCCATAAAATTCTTCCAGCTCTTAGCTTGGCAATTTCCATGTCATGACTCATTCCAATGGCCCAGAAAAAACTTAATCTAGGAGCAAAATCATCAATGTTTAATCCAGCATTAATTCCTGTTCTAATGTATTCTAATCCATCAGCTAGAGTGTATGCCAATTCAATTGCAGTTGTAGCTCCAGCTTCATGCATATGATAACCCGAAATTGAAATTGAATTAAATTTCGGCATATTTGATGATGTATATTTGAAAATATCAGCAATGATTCTCATTGAAGGTTTAGGAGGGTATATATAAGTATTCCTAACCATAAATTCCTTTAGGATGTCATTTTGTATTGTTCCAGAAAGTTTATCAATGGAAATGCCTTGTTCTTCAGCAGCAACTATGAAAAATGCCATGATTGGTATAACAGCACCATTCATAGTCATTGAAACTGACATTTTATCTAATGGGATTCCATCAAAAAGTTTTTTCATGTCCTCAACAGTGTCTATAGCAACACCTGCTTTACCAACATCACCAATAACTCTTTCATGGTCTGAATCATAACCTCTATGTGTAGCAAGGTCAAAAGCTACTGACAAACCTTTTTGACCAGCATTAAGGTTTTTTCTGTAAAACTTATTTGATTCTTCAGCAGTAGAAAATCCAGCATATTGACGAATTGTCCAAGGTCTTTGAATATACATTGTTGCATAAGGTCCACGAAGATACGGCGCAATCCCAGAAACATAATTTAGGTGACTTAATTCTTTTGTTTCTTCTTCAGTATAAAATTCTTTAACTACAATTCCTTCCGCAGACTTGTATTTATCTTTGGCGAGTGATTTGTTTTTATGTAATTCACCTGTTTCTTTGACAATGTATTTTTTAAAATCAATTCTATTCATGGTCTTAAAGAATTTTCGAAATTTAAATAATTCATGCCTAAATATTGATGAGGTTTAATATGTTCTTTTTGTTCAACATTATCCTCTTTAAAAGCATTTATCCCAATTAATAAAGCTTCATTTTCTTTAATTTGTTTGATTCTTTGTTCTGCTCTTTTTAAAATTTTATTAGAAATAAAAGATTTTTTATCTTCTGACATAGTACATTCAAAGTCTTCTAATTCATTAAATAGTAACCAGGCTTTTTCAGAAATTTCATTTGTTAAATAATCAATTAAATAACTTCCATTTAATGGATCAGAGACATTTCCGAAGTGGCTTTCTTCTTTTAGAATTAATGAAATATTTATTCCAAGTTGCTCAGAGAAATTAGATTTACCCTCAATACTTGTTTCATCATATGGGTGAACAATTAATTGATCAACACCACCAATTATAGCTGACATACTTTCAGTAGTTTGTCGCAATACATTTGTATATGGATCATCAAGAGATTTATTTGAAAGGCCAATATGTGCAGTTATAAAACAATTTGAAGAGCATGCATGCTCTGGATTATATGCATTAATTATTCTGCTCCAAAGGATTTTAAGACTACGTATTTTAGAAATTTCAAAATAATAGTTTGAGCCCATTCCAGTTGAAAAATGAATGCAAGCAGCTGCTTCATCAATTGTAAATCCTGTATTCAAAAGTTTTAGTAATATTTCGTGTGCACATGAAAGCGAGTAGGCAATTTCCTCCCAAGTGTTTGCTCCACAACTTTGAATGCCATATCCATTTGCATAAAACATTTTAAGTTGCTTGACTTTTAAAACTTTTAGAATGTTATCGGGTATATATTTTATGTCACATATATCATGATTAAATGAAATTTGTTCCTTGTAAATCCGATCTTTTAAACTATGAATTAAGAGAAGAGAATCATCAAAAGATTTGGAGTTAATTTGAGTGTTGATGTATTCAAGCTGAATATCATTAAAAACATTTTTCCAATCAACTGTTTTTTTTGAGTCAATATAAATAAAGTCGACGCCATTCATTAATAAATCTAGACATTTTTTGTTAGCGTCATGTTCAGATTCAACTTCAATAATAGCGCCATTTTTCCATTTTGGATCTGAAAAAAAGCGGTTTTTAACATGGCTTTTTTTATTGTTTTTATTTAAAAAAACCGGAAAATCAATTTCCTCAATAAGATTTGATTTTAAAAGTTTTGATTGGTCACCTTTTGTCTCTTTAAGAGCTTTTGATTCCCAGTCATTGTATGTGTGTTTATTAAAATGTTCTAGCCAATTAATCTTTTCCATGTTCAGGGCTTAATAGGTTAAATTATCCTCTAGATAATTATTAACATAGTCTTTAACGCCATCTTCTAGACTTGTAAATGGTTTTGTGTAACCAACAGATATAAGCTTATTCATATTGGCTTCTGTGAAATATTGGTACTTATCTCTTATATCAGAAGGAGTGTCAATATAGCTGATATCGGTATTTATTTTTAATGCCTTAAATGTATTTGTTGTAAGATCATTAAATGAACGAGCTTTTCCTGTACCAACATTATAGATTCCAGAAGTAGGTCTATTTGAATGTAAAAACATACAAATTGATATGACATCTTTGACATATATAAAGTCTCTTAATTGTTCTCCATTTTTATAATCCTTATTGTGAGATCTAAATAATTTCATTTTTTGACTTGCTTGGATTTGATTAAATGCATGGAAAATAACACTTGCCATTCGACCTTTATGATATTCATTTGGACCATATACATTGAAGAATTTAAGTCCGGCCCAAAATGGAGGTGTCAAATTCTGTTTCAAGACCCATAAATCAAAATCATTTTTTGATTCTCCATATGGATTTAAAGGTTTTAATTTGTTTATGATTTCATGAGAGTCTTCATATCCATTTTCACCAATTCCATACGTTGCAGCTGAGCTTGCATAAACCAGGGGTGTTTTAAATTTGGTACAGTAATTCCATATTTTTTTTGAATAATCTATATTTAACTCTTTAAGGGTTGCTTTATTAAATTCAGTTGTATCTGTTCTGGCTCCAATATGAAAAATAAAATCAATTTGATTATCGTGTTTTTGTAACCAATCAAAGAAAATACTTCGAGGGATTTTTTGAAAATATGATTTATTGATGAGGTTTCTCTCTTTACTTTCTACAGTGAAATCATCAACAAGAATTAAATCTTTATGTCCTAAATCATTCAGTTTTTTTACCAGGCAACTCCCAATAAAACCTGCAGCTCCTGTTACTACAATCATCTTTTAAAATAAATTTAGAATAAACCGTGTATTTCAGCATCAATAGAGTTGATTATTTTTCCGAGATCCTCTTGGTTTTCGGGGAAATTATTGTTGTCTATATCAACAATTAATAATTTTCCTTTATCATAAGTTGATATCCAGGCTTCATAACGTTCATTTAAGCGCTTTAAATAATCAAGCCTTATACTTTCTTCATATTCTCTCCCTCTTTTTTGTATTTGTCCAACAAGTGTTGATATGCTAGCTCTTAAATAAATAAGAAGGTCCGGTGATGATACAAAAGAATCCATGAGGTTAAATAATGAAAAATAGTTCTCAAAATCTCTAGTGGTCATTAATCCCATTGAGTGAAGGTTAGGGGCAAATATAAAAGCGTCTTCATATATGGTTCTGTCTTGAATTACATTTTTGTTGCTTGCTTTGATTTCTTGAACCTGTGTAAATCGACTATTCAAATAATATACCTGAAGATTAAACGACCATCGCTGCATATCTTCATAAAAGTCATTTAAATAGGGGTTGTGATCAACATCCTCAAAATGAGTATCCCAACCATAATGTTTTGATAAAAGTTTGGTTAATGTAGTTTTTCCTGCTCCAATATTTCCTGCGATAGCGATGTGCATAATAAAAATTAATTTGTTCGACTAAGTTATTGATTAATATTTAGTCTCGTTCAATTGCATTACTTTTTTTTATCAATAGAGTAAATATGAATACCCTTATTGCTTTGAATATAAATATAATTTTCTGAAAGTTTGAAATTTTTGATATTTTGAATTGGAATTTTAGCAATCGAAACTTTTGAAAAATCATCTTCAAAACGATAGAGAATTTGGTTTTCAATAGACCATAGTTTGGTGTTGTTTTTTGCTAATAAAACATCCTCGGAAAAGTCATTTATTTGGTGAATAAGAGAGCCAAACAAATCAAAAACAAATAAAGAATTTTTATCGTCAAATAAGAAAAGATGATTTTCTATTTCCTCCATAAAAACAGGATTTTTAACATTAATTATTTCAGATAAGTTGCTTGATTTAGAAATAATACTAATGGGTATAGTCATGGATATTTGAATCAAATTGCTGTTGTTAGAATCCCAAATCCAAGCCCTGTTTCTTTTATTTGATATGGATATTTTATTAGCTATTTGCAGGTTTATTTCATTTAAATCTAAACATTCATCAATTATTGTTAATGTATTATCTATAAAGCAATTAGATTGATAGTCAAATGAAAAAATGCAGATTTTCATTGGGTTGACAACATGGATGCTTGATATTTCTCCAAAAGACTTTATACTTTGAGAGAATAAAGATTCTCCATTTAAATTTATTTTTTTTAATGAGCTCTCATTTGCAATATATATGTTGTCATATAAATCAATATCCCAAGATGATATGTTATCTCCAAAATTGTGGTGTTTTTCAGAACTTAATTTCCAGTTAAAATTATTTTGAGAACACAAAAATTGTGAAACTCCGTAAAATAATATTGTTAGAAATATTTTCATTTAAAATTTAATCTTTAATTGTCAATAATTGTTCCATTATTTCTCTTGAATTAAGAAGTCTAGGAATTTTATTTTGAGCACCAAGTTTATTATTTGCTTTTAACCATTTTTCAAACGTTTTCTCTTTTGCAATCTTTACTGTTGGAAAATCTAAAATTAAATCATTTTCTCGTTTTGCTTTATAGTCTGTATTGATTTCTTGTAATTTTTGATCTAATAATTTTGCAAAATGATTTAAGTTTTCAGGTTTTTTTGAAAATTCAAAAAGCCATTCATGGCTGCCCTTATTGTTTTTTTTCATAAAAATAGGGCATGCAGTGTATTCTTTTAAATTTGAATTTGTTTTATTACATGCATAAGCAACAGCAAGATCTGAATTTTCAACTATTAATTCTTCTCCAAATGAATTAATAAAACTTTTGGTTCTGCCGCTTATTTTAATTTTAAATGGCTTTAAACATGTAAACTTAACTGTATCTCCAATAATGTAGCGCCATAATCCACCGTTTGTTGTTATAACAAGAGCATAATTGACATTTATTTCAACTTCATTTAATGGAATTGTTTTTGAATGAATACCTTTAAAATCCCTCATGGGAATAAATTCATAAAAAATCCCATAGTCTAGCATTAATAATAAGTCATCTTTTGATGGTTCATCTTGAATGGCAAAAAATCCCTCCGAAGCATTATAGCTTTCAACATAATTCATGTTTTTATTTGGAAGCAATTGTTTGAATTCTTTTTTGTAAGGTTCAAAATTTACTCCACCATGCATAAATAATTCAAGATTTGGCCATACCTCATGAATGTTTTTTTTGCCAGTAATATCTAATATTTTATGAAAAACTAATAATACCCAACTAGGCACCCCAACAATAATTAGGACATTATCATT
>NZQU01000088.1 GCA_002696025.1 Crocinitomicaceae bacterium | reverse complement strand
ATTACTGATAAAGATGTGCTTGTAGGTATTGCTGCATCAGGAAGGACACCCTATGTAATAGGAGCTATTAATAAAGCCAATGAAATGAATATCGTTACTGGATGTATTACTTGTAATCCTGAAAGTGAATTGGCTAAGATTTCTCAGTTCAAAATGCTACCAGTTGTTGGGCCTGAATTTGTTACCGGAAGTACAAGAATGAAGTCTGGAACTGCACAAAAGCTTATTTTAAATATGATATCAACCGGTATAATGATAAAAATGGGAAAGGTGAAAGGCAATAAAATGGTTGATATGCAATTGAGTAATCATAAACTTGTAGAAAGAGGTGTTCAAATGATTGTAGATGAAATTAATGTTTCTAGGGATCTTGCTAAAAGTCTTTTAAAAGAACATGGCTCAGTTCGAAAGGCAGTTGATGAATTTCAAAAATCTATTTAATATTTTCTGATACAATTTTTGCAGAAAGCAGGCATAATGGGATTCCTCCTCCTGGGTGAACGCTTCCTCCTACATGAAATAAATTTTTATACTTTGAGAAATTAGAGTGTCGTAAAAAAGCAGATGTTTTTGAATTTGAGGATGAACCATATAAAGAGCCACCATGACTAGATGTATTTGATTCAATCTTAATTGGATCAAGATACTGTTCTGTAACAATTAATTTACCAATATCTTCTTTAAGAATAACTGACAGTTTTTTTAATATAAACTTTTTACTTTCTTCTCGATACTGATTCCAATCTTGGCCTTTATTCCAAGATGTATTAATCATTACAAACCAATTTTCAGAATCATTTGGGGCGTCTTTTGAATTGCATTTAGATGAAATATTAATGTAAATTGTTGGGTCTGAGTATGCCACACCTTTATTGTTGAAAATATTTTCAAATTCACTTTTGTAATCCTCAGCAAAAAAGATATTATGTAGATCTAGTTGCTTGAATTTTTTTGAAATCCCCCAATAAAAAATAATTGCAGAGGATGAAGGCGATTTCACCTCAAATGTTTTGTGTTTTATTAAATGATCGTATGTTTTTTTAATATCAGAATTTGATATGATGAAATCAGCATCATAAAACTCACCATTACTCATAATTCCTGTTGCTTTTCTTTTTTCAAATTTAATTTGACCAACAGGAGCATTGTATTTAAATTCTACACCTAAATCAATAGCAAGTTGAACAAGTGAGGTAACTATAGAGTACATTCCTTTTTTAGGGAAAAATGTGCCATATCCATTTTCTAAATGAGGTATTATGTTTAAAATTCCAGGTGCTTTATATGGATTTGAGCCGTTATAGGTTGCATAACGATCAAAAATTTGCACAAGTTTTGGGTGGTTTAATTTGGATTCATTTGACTTATGTAGTGTTGAAAATATAGAGAGTTTAGGTATGGATACGATTGATCTTAATATCCCTTTCGATAGATATGTACTTAATTTATGTAATGATTTATGTAAAAAAATATTATTTGTTTTTTCATAAATATACTTACTGTTTTCAACCCTTTTTTTAAAGGGTTTGGGATCAATATTTAATATTTTTTTAACTTCTTGCATGCTTTTTTCAACATCAGAATATAGTGATAAGAATGTTCCATCATTAAAAAAATAGTTGCAGCTTTTTTCATGTTTTTGGTACTCAAAATAATTTGAAATGTGTTTATTTGATTGTTTGAATAATTCTTCAATATACTGAGGCATCGTAAAAAGAGATGGTCCCATATCAAAACGAAAACCATTCTCTTTAAATTCATTTAATTTCCCTCCGGCTTTATCAGAAGCTTCAAAAACAATGACTTTATGACCTTTGTTCTTCATTCTAATTGCACTTGCTATACCTCCAATACCAGCACCTATAATTATTGTTTTTTGAGGAGTCATTAGAAATGTTTTTGTATTATATAAATTACTAATTGTTTGAAAGCTAATATATTCTATTTAATTTTATAACAACCTCTTTAATTTAATTTATTCATGGAACAATTTGCAAGTATTTTATTGATAGCTATGCCGATTTTTCTTTTTTTAGTGATTTTAGAGAAGTTTTATGGCATTTGGAAAAATAATGATAAATCTCCTATAATAGATACAATATCAAGTCTTTGTTCAGGGCTCACTCATGTTGTTAAAGATGTTTTAGGTATTAGTTTTAGTATTTTATCTTACAAATATCTTGTTGACAATCTTGCTTTAACACATTTTGAAAATACAATTATAGTGGGTTCTATAGCCTTTGTTACCATTGACTTTTATGGTTATTGGTCTCATCGTCTTCAACATAGATTTAATATCTTATGGAACATTCATGTTATTCATCATAGTAGTGAAGAATTTAACCTTGCTTGTGCTCTTAGACAAACCATATCTTCCTTTTTTAATATTTTCGTCTTTCTTTTGATTCCGGCTGCATTTTTAGGAATACCATCAGAAGTGATTACTTTAATTCTTCCTCTTCATCTTTTTATGCAGTTTTGGTATCATACCCAGCANATTGATAAGATGGGTNTGCTCGAAAAAATAATTGTAACGCCCTCTCATCATAGAGTCCATCANGCAGTTAANAAAGAATATNTAGATAAAAACTTAGGNCAGATTTTTATTTTTTGGGATAAAATATTTGGAACTTTTCAGGAAGAATTGCCTGATGTNAAACCAATTTATGGAGTTACCAGGCCAGCTAACACNTGGAATCCTATTAAAATTAACTTTCAACATTTATTTCTNTTAATTAAAGATGCTTGGAGGTCTCCNAAGTTAGTTGANAAATTCAAAATTTGGTTCATGCCAACAGGTTGGCGTCCTGATAATTTTGACGAGCTTTACCCAGTTGATAAAATGGATGATGTATATGCTTATAATAAATACAAATCTATTGACTCCAAATCTCTTACTTTATATAGTATGTTTCAACTTTCTTGTTGCATCTTTTTTGTTTTGCATTTGTTTTATTCGATTGCATTTATTTCTGACTTTTATTCTTATTCATCGCTCTTGTTATATGGTCTCTTTGTTTTTGTTCATATTTATTGCTTAACAGATTTGATGGATGCCAATCGATTGAATTGGTTTTTTGAATTGTTAAAGTTGGTGTTAATTTTAATCATAATATACATGTTCAATGGTTGGTTTAACTTAGATCTTTATTATTCCTATTTAATTGTATTCTATCAAATTATTTCTTTAGTGTTTTCTTTTTATTTTTCATTTATTTTTGACAAGCATAAAGTTTTTTCAATAACAAAATAATCCAACATGAAACATTTGCCATGGTCATATTTTACTGCCGTTTTTTTTGGAGTATATGTATTTTTAGTTTTCTTAGGTGAACATGATGCAGCTTGGTTTTTAAAGCCTCTTTTAATTCCATTTTTAGCGACTAAACTAATATTTACACCATATTTTTCAAATAAAAAATGGTTGATATTTGCATTAACATTTTCTTGGATTGGAGATGTAATGTTGATGTTTCAAAATATAGATTCTTTTTATTTTATTGTTGGTCTTTTTTCTTTTTTACTGGCTCACATGTTTTATATCTATCTTTTTTCTAAACTTAAGTCTTTTTCTAAAATGAGCATAAAGTCATGGTCATTGTTGGCTTTTTCATTGATTTATCTAGTATGTTTTCTTGTCTTTTTGTTTTCAAATGGAGATATGGAAGGGATGTATTTTCCTGTTTCAATTTATGCAGTTGTTTTAAGTGTTATGTTGTGGGCTGCTGGTTGTTTATTTTTTGTTAAGCCACATTCTGGATATGATTGGATTTTGATTGGTGCTTTGTCTTTTGTCGCTTCTGATTCTCTACTTGCTATTAATAAATTTTGTAGTTCTTTAGAAATTCAAGATTTATCCTTTTATGTCACTGCAAGTTATCTTTTTGCTCAATTTGCAATATTCAATGGTGTAATTCATGTGCACAGGCATAAGTTTCTCTAATTTCAAGCTCACCCCCCCCCTAAATTTTGATTAATTGTTGATAATTTAACATAAAATTGCTTTATACCCCCCTAAATTTTAATACTTTTACAAAAAATTTATAAAAATGGCTACAAAAAGATTGAAAGCATATCAAGATGTTTTACATCGCGAACCAAAAATGGTTGATTCTTCAGAAAAATTATCAGATTTATATTGTTCTAATGTTTTTCATAAAGAGGTAATGAGAGAGTACTTACCTTCTGATACCTTTAAACAGGTTATGAAAGCAATTGATTTGGGAGATCAACTTGATAGAAAAATAGCAGATCAAATTGCTCTAGCAATGAAAGATTGGGCAATTACTAAAGGAGCAACTCATTATACACATTGGTTTCAACCTTTGACTGGAGCAACAGCTGAAAAGCATGATGCTTTTTTCAATCCTATTGAAGCGGGAAAAGCAATTGAAAGATTTGATGGAGACATGCTTGTTCAACAGGAGCCTGATGCATCCTCTTTTCCAAATGGTGGAATAAGAAATACATTTGAGGCTAGAGGTTATACTGCTTGGGACCCATCATCTCCAGCATTTATAATTGGTAAAACCCTTTGTATACCTACTATTTTTATTTCTTATACAGGAGAGTCATTGGATTTTAAAATGCCTTTATTAAAAGCTTTACATGCTGTAGATTCTGCTGCTGTATCAGTTTGTAAGTTGTTTGACAAAAATGTTTCAAAAGTTAATGCGACATTAGGTTGGGAGCAAGAATATTTTTTAATAGATCAGGCTCTATTTAATGCTCGACCAGATTTAATGTTAACAGGACGTGCTCTTTTTGGACATGCGCCTGCTAAAGGTCAACAATTAGACGATCATTACTTTGGATCGATTCCAGATCGTATTTCTGCTTACATGCGTGATTTTGAAGGTGAGGCCATTAAACTAGGTATACCTGTAACAACCAGACACAATGAAGTAGCTCCAAATCAGTTTGAATGTGCTCCAATGTTTGAAGAGTGTAATTTGGCAAATGATCACAATTTATTATTGATGGATTTACTTGAAAAAGTTGCTAGAAAGCATAACTTCCGAGTTTTATTACATGAGAAGCCTTTTGCTGGAGTTAACGGTTCTGGAAAGCATAATAACTGGTCATTATCTACAAACACTGGCGTTAATCTATTGTCTCCTGGAAAGAATCCAAAATCCAATCTGCAGTTTTTAACCTTTTTTGTAAATACAATTAAAGCAATTCATGACAATGCAGATCTTTTAAGAGCTGCAATTGCATCAGCTGGAAATGATCACAGATTAGGTGCTAATGAAGCACCCCCAGCAATTATTTCAGTATTTATAGGTTCACAACTATCTAGTGCTTTAGATAATCTTGAGAAAAATATCAAAGCAGGAAAAATGACTCCTGAGGATAAAACAGAATTAAAATTAGATATTGGAAAAATCCCTCAAATTCTACTTGATAATACAGATAGAAATAGAACATCTCCTTTTGCTTTTACTGGCAATAAATTTGAATTTAGAGCTGTTGGTTCAGCTTCTAATTGTAGCTCAGCAATGATTGTATTAAATACGATTATTGCAAAGCAATTAAAAGAATTTAGAAAGTCAGTAGATTCAAGAATCAAAGGTGGTGACGGAAAAGACGAAGCTATTTTAAAAGAACTTCAAGCAATTATTAAGGCCTCTAAAAAAATACGTTTTGAAGGAAATGGTTATGGTGATGAGTGGGTTAGGGAAGCCGAAAAAAGAGGTCTTTCTAATTTGAAAGACACGCCCAGAGCCCTTAAGATATGGGAAGATTCTAAGGTTATTTCTTTATTTGAAGAGGTTGGTGTTCTCTCTAAAGTTGAATTGGCTGCTAGGCAAGAAATTGAGTATGAAAATTATATTTTGAAAATTCAGATTGAATCAAGATTAATGTGGGATATTACTCAAAGTTATCTTATACCTGCTGCTGTAGAGTATCAAAATAAGTTGATACAAAATGTTCAGGGTTTAAAATCTGTTTTAGGTGATAAATCAGGTTTGAAATCTTCTGTTGCACAGATTGATTTAATTGAATCAATATCAAATCATTTAAATTCAATGAAAAGTGCGTCTGATTTGATGCTTGAAGAAAGAAAAAAAGCAAATAAAATTGATGACATTGAGGAAAAAGCAATTGCATATTGTGATAAAGTAAAAGCTTGTTTTGATACCATTCGTTATCATGCTGATAAGCTTGAAATGTTGATTGATGATGAAATATGGCCTTTGCCAAAATTTAGAGAATTGCTTTTTACACGATAGAATTTTTTTAAATCGGGCTGTTTTCAGTCCGATTTTTTAATTTTATATCCTAATGGTTTCGCCAATTGTTTTTTTTGATGGAGATTGTGGCCTTTGTAGTCGCGTAGTTCGATTTATCTATAGGTATGAGAAAAAGGCTAAGATTAGTTTTAGTCCTTTACAAAGTGACTTTGCAATTAAAATTTTAGCAAAGAATAATACAAAACCGGATTTAAATACTTTTTATTTTTATTATAATGACACCCTTACTGATAGGTCAAGTGGTGTTTTGAAAATCATTCCTTTTTTAAAATGGTATTTTTCTTTTTTATTGGTTTTCTGGATTGTTCCAAAATTTATTAGAGATTATTTTTACAACCTAATAGCTAAAAATAGATTGAAAATCTATAAAGATGTTTGCTCTTATTCACCTGAATTAAATAAGCGGATTATAAAAAAGTAAATTTCAGTAGTTATTATATTCTGTCTAGAACGTATCTGATCAATTCGATCATGTCTTTTTGATACCCTTTTGAAAATTCTAGATTAGGTCTATTTGCAACACCTAAACAAATTGTTGCGCATTTATGACCCAAAGCTCTTCCTAAAGAGAATAGAGTGGAACTCTCCATTTCAAAATTCATAACTTTCATCCCTGAAGCATGAACATCTTCAAGTTTTTCATTGATTTGTGTTGTTTTGGTTGAAAGTCTTAATTGTCTTCCTTGTGGTCCGTAGAAACCAGAGGATGTAACAGTTATTCCATCAAAAACATCATCAGAGTAGAGTTTATTTGTTAAATCTTTATTGGCAAACACAAAATAGGGATTGATTTTTTCGGGAAGTCCAATTTTGGTTTTAATCTCTTTTGCGACATTAATTTCTTCCTCAGTAAATTTAATATTGTAAAAATGAGCAACATTATCTAATCCAAAAGCAGCATTGCTCAGTACATATGAATGAACAGGTATTTCTGATTGTAATAAACCACAGGTTCCAATTCGAACCAAATCAAGGCTTGTTTTCTTAATAAGGTCTGTTCTTGTTTCTAAATCAATATTAACAAGTGCATCAAGTTCATTAAT
>NZQU01000087.1 GCA_002696025.1 Crocinitomicaceae bacterium | reverse complement strand
CTGAGTTTTTATGGATTGATTCAAGACTTTTATAGTCGATATTAAAATTTAATTGAGATGCAAATCTAATAGCTCTTAACATTCTTAATGGGTCATCACTATATGTTTCATCAGGATCATATGGAGTTTTTATGATTTTATGATTCAAATCATTAATTCCATTAAATGGATCAATTAAGTCTCCAAAATTCTTTTCATTAAGATCAATTGCTAGTGAATTAATTGTAAAGTCTCTTCTTTCTTGATCTTCTTTTAGTGTTGCCGTACAAATTTTTGGATTTCGTGAGTCTTTATTGTAAGATTCTTTCCTAGCACCAACAAATTCAACATCAATATCTTTATACTTAAAATGTGCAGTTCCGTAGTTTTTGAAACATGATACTTTTTTAATCCTCAATTTACCAGCTACAATTTTTGCTAAATCCATTCCATTTCCAACAACCACTATGTCTATATCTTTTGAGTTTCTGTTAAGAAATAAATCTCTAACATATCCACCGATAACATAACATGGAATATTCATTTCTGATGATACTTCAGAAACAATTTTAAAAATTGGGTGCTTTAATTTATTTGATAGATTGTAATCCATTTGATGCAAAGATAATTAACATTAAAAGAATTATTATTAGTTTTTAGCGTAAGCTAAAAATTCTATATTTCCATTTGCTCCTTTGATTGGAGATTCAATCACGCCTTCCCAAGAATAATTGTTATTTATAATTAGGTGTTTTATTTCCATAATTACTTTTTTATATAAACTTTGATCTTTAACAACACCGTGCTTATTAATATTTTCAGGGCCAACTTCAAATTGTGGTTTAATTAAAAAAATCACTTCACTTTTTTTTATGTGTTTGATAAAGGGGATTACTTTTTTTAATGAAATAAATGATACATCTATTACAATAATTGATGTGTCATTATCAATATTTAATTGTGATATTTTTTTTACATGGGTTTTTTCATAATTAATTACTCTTGGATCATTTTTAATTTGACTTTTTAATTGATCCTGCCCAACATCAATACAATATACTTTATTTATCTTTCTTTCAAGAAGAACTTGCGTAAAACCTCCAGTAGAGGCGCCGATATCGATGGCTTTTTTATCACTTACGTTTATATTCCAGTAATCTAAAGCATGTATAAGTTTGTGAGCACCTCTTGAAACCCATCTAGATTCACCCAATACGATTTCAATTTTACTTTCTTTATCGATTTTTTTGCCGGGTTTAAGTATGAATTTACCATCAACCTTAACACCGCCATTTTCTATTGATTCAATAGCACGAGTTCTAGAGCTAAATGCTCCAGTTTCAAGGACTAATTTGTCTAGACGAAATTTCATGTATTTACTGGCCTTCAACAAGTGTTACAAATCCATGTTGGTTAACCATTGTTCCTCCATACATTTCGCCAGTAATTCTGTAAAAGTAAACACCATCGCTACATTTGTTACCTGACATGTCATTGCCATCCCAAAGGTTCATTCCGGTTTGATTTGTTTTTTCGCAAACAATATTACCCCATCTATTTGTTATTGTTAAATCAAATGACTTAAATGCATCAAATGGTAAGGAAAAGATATCATTTGAGTTGTCTCCATTTGGAGTAAATACATTGGGTATCCATATTTCAGGATCATTTACAAATATTGTTAACATGTAAGAATCTTCGCAACCTTGATCATCAATTATTGTTAGAACCACATCATATGACCCACTATTGCTGTATGAATGAAATTGATTTGAATTTGTGGTAGAAATAGCCATGGAATCAGTAAAATCCCATATCCAATTGATAATAGATGAGTTTGAGGCACTTGATTGATCTGTAAAAGTTATTAAATCATCTTGTTCAGCAGGATTTGGATTTGCTGTGAAACTTGCATTTAATCCATCATCCTGAACTGTAACCGGATTTAAAATATAATTAATCTCACAACCCACACTATCAAATAGCGTAACATTAGCAGTATATGTTCCAGATTGATCATAATTATAATTGAAATTTATAGAATCATAAATAAAATTACCGTCACCCATATCCCAAATTAAACTGTCAATACTTGAAGGGTTGTTTATAATAAATGCAGCACCTTGAGAGCATATTCCTGGATTTTGAAGCCAATCAGGATTTCCAGTAGGTCCTCCTATAGTTAAAAAATCAACTAAAGTAGTGTCATCAATACAGCCATATTCATCTGTAATTGAAAAATATAAGGTGTATGTACCTGTTTCAACATATGTATTAGAAGGATTTTGAAGAACAGACTGATTGCCATTTCCAAANGACCATTGCCAATCGGTTATATTTCCATAAGTGAAAGANCTGTCTTGAAAAACTCCAAAAAGAGGAGGNCAATCATAATCCCCATTTGAGTTTATAGANGCACCAGAAAATGTATAATCAGGAACGGCCGTTGGTATTGAAACAGTAATAATATTAGATACAGTATCTTTACATCCATTGCCATCTGTTGTAATCAATTGAAGCGTATGAAGAGCACTGCTTTGTCCAAAAGGCAGGCCAGTCTCACTTATAAATTCAGAAACATTTGTATCTAAACTAATTTGATTTTGATCAAGAAACCATTCATAGCTTAAAGGAGAGACACCGCTTGAACCATTAATTGCAAAAATTGAATCATTGTTACAAATTACATTGTTTACATTAAAAAATGCACTTGGTTTTGTAATTGTTATAGGAATTGTAGCCGGGTCTGATTGACAACCAAATTGGTCAATGGCTACAAGACTTGCATAAAATATACCTTCTCCATTAAAAATATGATTTACGGGTGTGTTTAAATTATTGGTAACAATTGTTGAACTGTCATCTGAAAATAAAAATTCGAAACTACTGAGTGGGACGCCATTCCCAATAGCAATTGAGCTATTTGTAAAATTCACAAGAAATGGAGAACAGCCTAGGTTGTTGTCAGGAATAATCATGGCAAAAGGAGGTTGTAAAACTTTCACGGTTTGAGTTGCATCATCTGAACATCCAACACTATTCGTTGCCGTAAGGGTAATTAGGTAATCACCAGGAACTGAATAAGTATATCCAGGATTTGCTCCAGAACTAACATTTTGTCCATTTCCCATATCATATGACCAAGAATTTACTGGATGAGGACTTGGTGGAGTCATCCAACTAGTACTCAAATCAAACATAAAAAGGGAGTCACCTTTGCAAACAGAATCATTGCTTATTGAGAAATCAGCATCAGTCCATGAGACATGTATGGTTTGGGTGGTACTATCTTCACACCCTGTTGTGTAATTATAAATGACTTGTTGAACAGTATAGGTTCCATAATTACTATATTGATGATCAAAGTCGCCTTTATCAATGTCATCTAAATCAGGGTCATCAAGCGTATCATTTGGCGTTCCATCTCCCCATTGCCAGACCATCAACAAATCATCTGCAACAACACCATGAGTTGCATCATCAGTGAAATGAACATTTGCTGGTAAAGATGCTGGATTGCAAATGAGTGTTTGGTCAGGAGTAAAATTTGCAATTGGGGCAAGTATATAAACTGCTGAATCAATTGTAATTGAGTCAATACATCCTCTAAAATTTACAGTTAATGTAATGTCAAAATATCCTGTGTCAGATGTAAACTGATATAAAGGATCAACTTGTGTTGAAGTTCCTTCTGAAAAATCCCATAAATAGGTAACCTCATTGGGACCATATGGGACTGAAATACCAGTTAGATTTGTAAACTGAATATCTGTTTTAGCACATTCTACAATTGGATTGACACTAAAAGCGACAGAATCAATTAAGCCTACTGTAATGTAATCATTTATTGATATTGTATCTGAACAACCAGATTGAGTTTGTACAATTAATGAAACATCATATAAGCCAACAGTGTAGGTTTGAGCGGGAGGGTTGGCTCCACTATGAGTTTGTCCATTTCCAAAATCCCATTCCCAGGACACAATTGGGTTGTTTGGATTTGGTGTTATTGAACTGTCAGAGAACTGAACAGTTAAAGGATCGCAACCACCAGTTGAATCAGCTGTGAATAATGCTTGAACATTTGTGATGTCAATCATGTTTTGCTGAGTAGTTGTGCCTGAGCAACCAGAAGGCGTGGTCATGGTTAAAGAGACGGTGTATTGACCATTTAAATTATAAGTTTGAGGAGGAGGTGTATTTCCTGAATAAGTTTGTCCATTTCCAAAATCCCAATCATATGAAGTACCTCCAACAGATGTGTTTGAAAAGTTAATTTGAGCGGGAGCACAATCTGATGTGGGATTTGCAGTGAAAGATGGAGTAGGAGTTGGCTCGATTGTAATTTGAACAGAGGCACTGCCCGAGCAACCAGAGTTTGTGTTTTCAGAAGAAAGTTGAATATCATAAACACCAGGTGTGTTAAACACATATGTAGGGTTTTGATTGTTACTGGTTGCCAATCCTCCAAAGTTCCAGGTCCATGCATTAGCGCCAGCTGTAGAATTATCTTGAAAGTTTATTGGTGATCCAACACAACCAATTAATGGAGCTGAAATTCCAGCTTGAAAATTTGAAACTACAATATTTTGTGTATCAGATGAGCTACAACCATTGTTGTTGTCAGATACAGTTAAGATTACATTGTAGGATCCGGAAGTGTTATAAGTAACAGATGGAGGAGATTCAATATTAGAGGTTTGTCCGTTTCCAAAATCCCAATTGTAATCATAATTGGGGCTGGTTGGTGTTGTATTGTTAAAAATTACAGATAATGGAACAGTACACCCAAGTCCAGAAATAGTAAAACCTGCTAGAGGAGAGGGGATAACGGTAATATAGTTTGCCTTAACCTCAGCATCAGCAGATCCATTAACATCTACAACAACCAAAGTAACAGTATATGTTCCTGGTAAAGAATACGAATGGCTAGGGTTTTCAATGTTAGAAGAGTTTCCATCTCCAAAATCCCAGGAAAATGTTGAAATAGTTGTTGATGAACTACTTTGATTTGAAAATAAAATGGGATTGTTGGCACAAACAGTTGTTGGATTAGCAGAAAAATCTGCTGTTGGAGCCTGAGAATAACCGTTGGCAATAAATAAAATTGAGAAAAGGAAAATAAAAAGTGCTCGCATTTGTTATTTGCTGTATACGTAAATTTAATTAATTAGACGATAAAATCGATGAAATAGTTGGATTAAATCAAAAATTAAGATTAGACCACCTTAACAGATACAATCATTATGAATTCAGCTATTACTTCATTTTTTGAATTGAAAGCTTTTACTTTAATATTCTGATTGACTCTTTTTTTTGTTTTTTGACTGTTTAATACTGCATTCTGTATTAGTTTTCCTTCAGAACTTTTAAAAATTATGTCACTTTCTGCCCGTTTAATGAAATTTGCGTTCATGCCTTTGAAAGCAAATGATATTTTTTCTCCTAAAGATTCGGAAAAGTAAAATGCATGCAAGCCTCCTGCTATGTCAGCGCCAACAGCTAAAGCTCCAAAATACATGGAATTTAAATGGTTTTTTGTTCGTTTTCTTAATTTTATTTGAATTGATATATCATCATCATCAATATGTAACAAACGTGGTCTTATATATCTAACCAATGGAATTTTAAATAAACCCAAAAGGAAAAGTTTCCATTTCATGTATTTTAACGTAGGTTTATTTAGCATAACATTTTTTTAATGAATTAAAATAGAAGAATGAATTAAAATAGAAGTTTAATCATGGCAATAGAAGATATAAATAATTGAACAGCTGTTTCTTCATCTAATTTAGAACCATCCTCATCAGGAGTTGATATTTCAATAATCATAAATTTAACCAATTCCCCTTGATCTGTATATTCCTCA
The DNA here is from genome assembly GCA_002696025.1 of Crocinitomicaceae bacterium. Classification (GTDB taxonomy): domain Bacteria; phylum Bacteroidota; class Bacteroidia; order Flavobacteriales_D; family Crocinitomicaceae; genus UBA952. Next base: position 3,251 of record NZQU01000087.1, on the reverse strand, counting down.
AGAAGCTCAATCTTCTCATTTTCAAAATATTCATTAATTACATTAAGAAATTGATCTTCAAAAGCAACTATAGACTTTTCATCTATTTTAAGTTCTAGTGGTGCCTTATTAATTCTTATTTCCATTAAAAGACAGAAGTAATATACTAGAAGCCCTTCAAGTTGTTCGTTTTTATATTCAACGCTTGCAGATAAAATATATTCTAATAATTCAGGTTGATTTAATGTATGCTTTTCGCATAATTTTTCTAACTCTAGGTCATTAAGATTGTCAATTTTATTAAATGCAACTTCTATGTCTTGATATTCTGTTGAAATCATTTTACTTGTTTGTGCTAATTTATTACAATTAACTTATAATTTGTTATGATTTTTTAAATATTATTTTAGGATAATATAGCTTATTTTTGTGTTTGAGAATCCGTTTTATATACTTATGTCTGATATTTATCCAGAAAAACCAATAATTAGAGAAAAAGAAAGTAAAGACAATTACAAAAAAACTTTGTTATCTATGGTTATTTTTGTTGTTACTTTTTATATTTTCTTTTCAGAGGAAATTTTATTCATCTCTTTTCTTCTGTTTGTATTATTCATTCATGAACTTGGACATTTTTCATTTATGAAAAAGTTTAAATACAAGCATGTAAAAATGCTTTTTGTTCCTTTAATGGGTGCTTTTGTGCAAGGAAAAAAGAAAATATACTCTCAAAAAGAGAGTTTATTAGTTGTTGGAGCAGGTCCTTTTCCTGGAATTATTTTAGGGGTTATATTGTTTTTTCTTTTTTTATCATTTAAAATGGATTGGCTTTTATTTTTGGCCATTATGTTTTTTCTTTTAAATATAATTAACCTTTTGCCATTAGACCCTTTAGACGGAGGGCAATTGTTAAAGCTTTTGTTGAATAAAAGTTCTGATTTGTTTTTGTTAATATTTTCTTTTATTTCTTCTTTATCTCTTATTGCAATTGGGTTTTTTATTGATTCATGGTTGATGATTTTATTTGGATTTTTAATGAGTTTTAGAGTTCGTAAATTACAACAAAGTTATTATATCCGTAAGGAATTAAAGAGTCTACAATTAAATTATGTAATTGATTATGATGATCTTTCTAATAAAGATTATGCAACTTTAAAAAGCATTGTATTAGATCACAATCCGACAATTAAAAAATATATTGAAATGTCAGATGAGGATATTGATGATATAATTGCCAGTCAGGTTAGCAATGTTTTAATATCACCAATGAATATGGATGCTTCAAAATGGTTTAGATTGCTTATAATTTTATTATGGTTTTCTTCATTAATTGTACCCTTCGTATTGTTTTTTAATTATGAAATGATAGATTTTATATATGGGCTTTACAGTAGGTGAAAAAGTTAGAATTGTCAATGAAACCGGATACGGTATCGTAAAGGAAATATTAAATCCAAATTTGCTTCTTGTTGAAACTGATTATGGTTTTGTTATTCAAAAAGAGACCGATCAAATCATTAAAATTTATAGTGAAGATTATTCTCATATAAATGAGGGTATAGAATTGTCAAAAAACAAAAATAAAATAGCTGTAAAATCTAGAAAAAAAACGGAATTGATTCATGAAATAGATCTGCATATTCACGAGATTATAGATTCAGACCAACACCTAACAAATTTCGAAAAATTACAACTTCAAATTTCTACTCTTGATAACTTTGTTAGAAAGATGGTCAAAAAACGAATTATTTCATTTGTAGTGATACATGGTCTTGGAGAGGGTGTTTTAAAAGAGGAAGTGTTGAGTTATTTTCGGTCAAAAAGAGGTTTTTTTTGTTCCGATGCTGATTATAGGGAATATGGTAAAGGGGCAACCAGGGTTGAAATAAAATATACGATGATTGATGATTTTTTATAAATGAAGAAAATCTTTTTTATTCATTAGCTCTTCCTCACTTTCAACATAATTTGGATCATCTACACAACAATCAACAGGACATACAGCAGCACATTGCGGCTCATCATGAAAACCAACACATTCAGTACATTTATCGGGGCTGATGTAATAAACGTCCATATCTTTGGGTTCAAATGGGTCGTCAGCTATAATTTTTTCTCCATTGGGCTTTTCAATAGCACCAGTTAAAGAGGTCCCATCAGAAAATCGCCATTCCATTCCTCCTTCATATATGGCATTATTAGGACATTCAGGGTCACAAGCACCACAGTTAATACATTCATCTGTAATCATTATTGCCATTGCAAAAAACTTTATTTACAAAATTAATAACGTTTGTTCTAATAAATTGTTTCTTTTCAATTATTTATAACAATAAAGCGTTAATAATTTTTAAAAAAACAAAATTTTTATTTCTAAGGTCTTTATTGTTTTATTGATCATATTAAGATTTTATATTTGCAAACAATTATGAAAGAAAACATTATAGATTGCTTTATAGATCTTGGTAAGTTATTTAATGATTTAGGATTAAATTCTAGTTATGAAGATTCAAATAAGAACTGTTCGAAAGATGAATATCAAAAATTCAATGAAGTAATTAATAGTCATAAGGCATCTAACCCTTGGTTTACGGAAAAATACATTAGGAAATCAATTCTTTCATTGGCTTCAATGTGTCACAAAAATGAGTTGAATTCATTTATATCCGATTATAATATTGGTCAAAAATCAACCAATCGTATTGCTATTATTATGGCTGGAAACATACCACTTGTTGGATTTCATGACTTTTTATGTGTTCTTTTATCTGGAAACCATGCAAAGATCAAATTAAGTTCTGATGATAAAATTTTACTTCCCTTATTTTTGAATTTTTTATCAGATAAGTATCCTTTTTTTAAAAATAAATATGAGTTTGTAAATTCTAAAATGAAAGACGTAGATGCTGTAATTGCAACAGGAAGTGATAATTCAAATTTATATTTTAAAAAGTATTTTGGTCATTTACCCCATATTTTTAGAAAAAACAGAACCTCTATAGCTGTAATTTCAGAAAATGAATCTAAAAACAATCTTCAAAAATTAGGAGATGATATTTTTGATTATTACGGCAGAGGCTGTAGAAATGTTACTCATTTATTGGTCCATGATTCTTTTGAAATGAATAATTTTTTTGAGTCAATTGTTTCTCATGGAGATATTATTAATCACAATAAATATGGAAACAATTATGATTATAATAGAGCCATTCACTTGATGAATCAAATACCCATTTTGGATAATAACTTTGTTCTTCTTAGAGAATCAAAAG